>CAZVMA010000093.1:630-2871 GCA_964628545.1 uncultured Pseudomonadales bacterium
CCCAAGGCATTCGAAGTCGCAACCGCCAGCCTCACGGACCTCGGCCTCGAGATCAGCGACTTCGACCCGGTGCAGGGCCGCATCGAGGCGGTCGCGACGTCGATGCTCTTCGGCTTCAAGGACGACGTGGTGGTGCGGGTGCGACCGCAGGCAGATGGTTTGGGCTCGATTGTCGATGCGCGCAGCGTATCGCGCGTCGGGCAGAGCGATCTTGGCGCGAATGCGCGGCGAATCGGCGCATTTCTGACCGCGTTTGCGGGCGAATAAGCCCGCGTCTGCGCGTCGCCGGCGTCAGAACTTCAGCAACGTGGTGGTGAGATCGGCGAGATCGAGCACGCCCACCGCGTTGTAGCCCTGCATGTGGCCGGCGCATTCCCCTGGGTTGAACACCAGTGAGCCATGCAGCCGCTCGTGCCGATAGCGGTGCGTGTGCCCGTGCAGCGCTACGTCGTGATGGCTGCCCAGATGGCCGTCGAACTCCAGCGGATCGTGTACGACGATGATGCGTCGCTCGTGCCATACCAGCTCGAACGGCGGCTCCTGAAACACGAACCCGTTGCGCAGGATGGCGGGCACCAGCGTGTCGCGCTCCTGATCGTTGTTGCCGAACACGCCGTACATGGGCGCTTCCAGGTGCGCGAACACCTCGAGCGTCTTGGCCTGCGTGATGTCGCCGGTGTGGATGACGCGGTCGACGCCGGCCGCGTTGAACAGTTCCACAATCCGGGTGACGTTACGCAGATTGTTGTGCGTGTCGCTGACGATGCCGATGCGCATGGGATGGTGACAGCGGCGCGCGAGCGCGCGCCGCTGATGCTCCGGATCAGGCTTTCTCGAGGATGTGAATGCCGCAGGCGGAGCCGAGCCCGATGACGTGGGTCATGCCGATGCGCGCGCCCTGCACCTGACGCTTGCCGGCTTCACCACGCAGGTGGGTGGCCACCTCGTAGATGTTGGCGATGCCGGTGGCGCCGAGCGGATGGCCCTTTGAGAGCAGACCGCCCGAGACGTTTACCGGAATGCGGCCGCCGAGCGCCACTGCACCGGTGTCGATCATGCGACCCGCCTCACCGTCCTTGCACAGGCCGAGGTTCTCGTAGTGCAGGATCTCGGCCGTGGCAAAACAGTCGTGCAGTTCAACCAGGTCGATGTCGTCTGCGCCGAGGCCGGCCATCTCGTAGGCCTTCTTGGCGGCAAGCCGGGTGCACGAGTTCACGTCGGGCATGACGAGGTCGCGTTCCTGCCACGGGTCCGAGGTCATCACCGAGGCGCGCACTTTGACTGCACGCTTCATCAGCCCCAGTTCCCGCGCTTTGCGCTCGGAGCAGATGATCGCCGCGGCGGAGCCGTCGACGTTCACCGAGCACATCAGCTTGGTGTTGGGGTAGGAGATCATCTCGGCGTTCATCACCATCTCGAGCGGCGTTTCCATCTGGTACATCGCCTTCGGGTTCAGCGTCGAGTGGTGATGGTTCTTCACCGACACCTTGGCGAACTGCTCGAACGTGGTGCCGTACTTGCGCGCGTGCTCCATGCCGGCTTCGGCGAACACGGCGGGCATGGTGCCCGAGCCGAGCAAGCCTTCCTTGGGAATGCCGGTTGCGCCGCCGGCGCCGCCGAGCAGGCCTTTGCCCATTTGCTCGACGCCGACCGCCAGCACCACGTCGTACAGGCCGGCCTTCACCGCAGCCCAGGCTTCACGGAAGGCCGTGGCGCCGGTGGCGCAGGCATTGGCGACGTTCACCACCGGGATGCCGGTCTGGCCAATCAGCTGCAGGATGCGCTGGCCGACCATGCCGCTGGCCTGGCCCAGGTTGCCGCAGTAGAGCGCCTCCATGTCCTGGATGCGCAGGCCGCAGTCATCAAGCGCGAGCAGCGCCGCCTCGGCGCCGATCTGGGGGACGGTTTTGTCGGGAAACCGCCCGAATTTGATCATGTCCACACCAACCACATATGCGTCAGTCATCGCGTTTCTCCGGGTCAGTCAGCTTTTTGGTTTCGATTGTTGAATGGTCTGGCAGGCAAACGTGAATCAGGCGAGCGCCTTGAAAAAGAACGAGAGGTACGAGTTGCCCTCGCGATCCTTGCGTCCCAGCGCGTCGGCAAACACGACTTCAACCGGCATGTCGAACTTGATCTTCGCCGGATCCGGGTCGATACCGATCAGGTTGCCTTTCAGCGTGGCGCCGTCTTCCAGGTCGACGATGGCGCTGATGTAGGGCACCTGAATGCCGGGAAAGG
>CAZVMA010000093.1:2881-8504 GCA_964628545.1 uncultured Pseudomonadales bacterium
CCGGTGGACGATGGAGTAGGCGTACAGTTTGCCCTTGCTGGCCAGCTTGACGGTGTGCATCTGGTCGCGCGCGCCGCACTTCGAGCAGACGGCCCGGACGCCCAGAAAGATGGCGCCGCAGCTGCCGCACTTGTGGCCTTCAAGGTACGGGTCGCCGGCTTCCGGAATCTTCAGGTATTCGACGACGGGTAGTGGTTTCGTGCTCAAGAGCTCCCCCTGTGAGTGGCTGTTCGTTGGCGTGTGAATCGGTTTGTCCGAAGCATACTACCCGGCGCGGGGCGGGGTCATCAGGGCATCATTCGCCGGTCAGCGCCGCCCGCAGCAGGTCGTTCAGCTGTTTCGGGTTGGCTTTGCCCCCGGTTGCCTTCATGAGTTGGCCGACAAAGAAGCCGAACACCTTGTCCTTGCCTGCTCGGTATTGTTCGACCTGGGCGGGATTGTCTGCGACCACCTGACGCACCAGCGCCTCCAGGGCTCCGGCGTCGCTCACCTGACGCAGGCCGCGCGCCTCGATGATGCCGTCGACATCGGCAATGCCGGCATCATCCCCGTTGCTCCACAGCGCCTCGAACACCGTCTTCGCGGTCCGCGAGGATAGCGTGTCGTCCTTGATGCGCAGGATCAGCGCGGCGAGAGCCCTCGGCGGCACCGGCGACGCCGAAATCGGGAGCTCGGCCCGGTTAAGCGCCGCCGAGAGATCGCCCATCACCCAGTTGGCCGACAGCTTGGCATCGCCCGAGGCGTTCGCGACCTGCTCGAAATAGTCCGCCACATCAGGGTCGTCGGTCAGCCAGGCAGCGTCGTAGGCGGGCAGGCCCAGGGTGTCCCGATAGCGCGCCCGACGCGCGTCGGGCAGTTCGGGCAGCCGCGCTCGAACCTCGGCGATGAAGGCGGGGTCCAGCACCACGGGCAGCAGGTCGGGGTCGGGGAAGTAGCGGTAGTCCTCGGACTGCTCCTTGCCGCGCATAGCGCGCGTTTCATTGCGGTCCGGGTCGTACAGGCGGGTTTCCCGACGGATACGACCGCCGCTTTCCAGTACGTCGATCTGGCGTTCGATCTCGGTTTCGATGGCGCGCTCGAGAAACCGGAACGAATTCAGGTTCTTGATCTCGGTGCGTTCGCCAAACGCGGTCTCTCCCCGCAGGCGTACCGATACATTGGCGTCGCAGCGCATGCTGCCTTCGGCCAGATTGCCGTCGCAGATGCGCAGATAGCGCACCAGGCTGTGCATGCGGCGAAAATACGCCGCGGCTTCTGCGGGCGTGCGCAGATCGGGCTCTGACACCACCTCGAGCAAGGCGGTGCCAGCGCGGTTCAGATCGATGCCGGTCAACCCCGGAAAGGCGTCGTGCACGGATTTGCCGGCGTCTTCCTCGAGATGCGCGCGCGTGATGCCCACGACGCGCTCGCTGCCGTCCTCGAACGTGATCACCAGCTGCCCCGCGCCGACGATTGGCTGCCCGAACTGGCTGATCTGGTAGCCCTTCGGCAGGTCGGGGTAGAAGTAGTTCTTGCGGTCGAACACGGAGTGCGGGTTCACCTGTGCGCCGATCGCCAGGCCGAAGGTGACAGCCATGCGCACGGTCTCGGCGTTCAGCACGGGAAGCACGCCGGGCAGGGCCAGATCGACCGGGCAGGCTTGCTCGTTCGGCGCGGCGCCAAATGCGGTGGATGCGCCCGAGAAGATCTTGCTGGCCGTTGCCAGCTGCACGTGCACCTCGAGGCCGATCACGGCTTCCCAGCCGGTGGGGATGCTGAACCGATTGGTCGTGCTCATGCCCCGAATGCCTCCGGCTGACGCAGGTGCCAATCGGTATCCCGCTGGTATAGCGCGCCCGCTTCCAGCAGCGCGCGCTCGCCGAAATGCGGGCCGATCAGCTGCAGACCGAGCGGCAGCCCCTGATGAAAACCGCAGGGCAGGGACATTGCGGGCAGCCCCGCCAGGCTGGCCGGCACGGTGAAGATGTCCTGCTGGTACATGGCGATGGGGTCGTCGCTGAAGTCGTTGCGCGGGAAGGCCACGCCGGGCGCAGTGGGCGTGAGAATGAGGTCGACGGATTCGAACGCGGTCAGGAAATCGTTCTGGATCAATCGGCGCAGCTGCTGGGCCTTCACGTAGTACGCCTCGAAATACCCCACCGACAGTGCATAGGTGCCGGTGAGAATGCGTCGTTTGACCTCGCGCCCGAAACCCTCGGTGCGCGAGCGCCGGTACAGGTCTTCGAGGTTGGCCGGGTTCTCGCAGCGGTGCCCGTAGCGGACGCCGTCGAACCGCGACAGGTTGGTCGAAGCCTCGGCACCCGCGATGATGTAGTAGGCGGGGATGGCCATGGCCGAGTGCGGCAGGCTGATCTCGCGCACCGTGCACCCGGCGGCCTCGAACACGCGTCGGGCGGCATCCTGCTGTTCGGCGCCCACCCTGAGGCCGGCGAAGTACTCGCGCGGCAGCCCGATGACCGGTGCCCGGTCCGCCGGGCGCAGCGGTGCTTCACGCGCGGCGTCGAGCCACGTATCCACATGCGTGCTCGAGGTGGAGTCGCGCGCGTCCGCGCCAGCCAGATGCGCGAGCACCAGCGCCAGATCAGCGACGGAGTGGCCGAATACGCCCGCCTGATCAAGGCTGGAGGCGAACGCCACCATGCCGTAGCGCGAGATGCGTCCGTAGGTGGGCTTGATGCCGGACAGACCGCAGAATGCCGCAGGCTGGCGGATTGAGCCCCCTGTGTCGGTACCGGTGGCGACGGGCGCCAGGCCGGCAGCGACCGCAGCAGCCGAGCCGCCGGATGAGCCGCCCGGTACGCGGGCAGTGTCCCAGGGATTGGCGACTGCCCCGAACCAGCTGTTCTCGTTCGACGACCCCATGGCGAACTCATCCATGTTGGTCTTGCCCAGCATGACCGCCCCGGCGTCATCCAGTCGAGTTACCGCCGTAGCGTCGTAGGGGGCGACGAAGTTCGACAGCATGCGCGAGCCGCAGGCGGTGGTGACGCCGCGGGTGCAGAACAGATCCTTGTGGGCAAGCGGAATGCCGGTCAGCAGCGTGGTAGTGCCCGCGGCGAGGCGCTGGTCTGCCGCGTCGGCCTGGGCCAGCGCCCGCTCCGGGGTGACCGCGACGAAACTGTTCAGGCTGCCGTCGAGTCGCGCGATGCGATCGAGGAAATACTGCGTCAGCTCGCGGCTGGAAAAGGCGCGCTCGCGTAGCCCGCGCGCGAGTTCGGCGATGGGGGCGAAAGCCGTCTGCGGCGTCATTCCACCACCCTCGGCACCAGGTAAAGGCCTGACTCGACGGCCGGCGCGATCGACTGGAACAGCGCGCGATCAACCGTTTCGGTGACGGCGTCCGGCCGCAGCCGCTGCACGCCGGCTAGCGGATGCGCCAGCGGTTCGACGCCAGTGGTGTCGATGGCCTGCATCTCGTCGACCATGGCGATGATGCGCGCCAGGTCGGCGCGGACCGCTTCGGTTTCGGCCGCGTCGAGCGCGAGTCGGGCCAGGCGGCAGAGATGGTCGATATCGATGTCGGACATGCGGGTTCCAGATGCGTGACGGGCGGCGGCGGGGTCGCGCCAAAGCCTAAAGGAAACCCTGAACACCGCCAATGCCCGCTTCATACCCGAATACCGCCGCGCGATCTGCATTGCAGCGGGCCCTGCGCGCATCCCTGACCCTGTGGCGAGGCGTCGCTCGCTTCCCGGCGCACAAGCCTCTATCGTCTGCACCAGTCGTGATCCGGGAATGTTTATGGCGAACGTGCCTCATATTTTGATCGTCGGCGGCGGTGCCGGCGGCATCGTTCTGGCCACCCTGCTCGGCCGTGCGCTCGGGCGACGCGGCAAGGCTCATATCACGTTGGTCGACGCGGCGCTCACGCACATCTGGAAACCGCTGCTGCACGAGGTGGCGGCGGGCTCGCTGAACCCCTACGAAGATGAGCTCAACTATTTCGCGCAAGCGCACCGGAACGGGTTTTCCTTCCAGCCCGGGCGCATGATCGGCCTCGATCGGGATGCGCGAACGATCCGGCTGGACGCCATGCATGACGAGCGCGGCGCCACGGTGTTCGACTCGCGGGAGATTCCGTGGGACTACCTGGTGCTGGCAGTCGGCAGCACCACGAACGATTTTGGCACCGCAGGCGCCCACGACCACTGCATTTTCCTGGATTCGCGCGCGGAAGCAGAGCGCTTCCACCGGGCGCTGCTGAACTGCTATTACCACGCCAAGGCGCTGGGTGACACGGGCGGGCGGGTGGACATCGCGATCATCGGCGCCGGCGGCACGGGCGCGGAGCTGAGTGCCGAGCTGCACGACGCCGCACGTGCGCTCAGCCGCTACGGGCTGGAGGAAATTCGCGCCAGCGACGTGCACATCACGTTGATCGAGGCGGGGCCGCGCATTTTGGCCGCGCTACCTGAAGACGTGTCCGAGGCCGCGCACCGTCACCTCGAGCAGATGGGCGTGCGGGTGCGTGTCGACGAGCGGGTAACGGCAATCACCGACGCCGGCGTCGAGACGGCGCGAGGCGAGCTCATCCCCGCCCACCTGCGCGTCTGGGCGGCCGGCATCAAGGCGCCGGACTGGCTGGCCGGTGTTGCCGGCCTCGAAAGCGATCGAGGCGGTGCACTGGTCGTCGACCCGTGGCTGCGCACCACGCGCGACTCGCGCATTTTTGCCTTGGGCGACTGTGCCAGCTGCGCCCTTACGGCAGCTGACGGACGCACCCTGCGGGTGCCTCCGCGGGCGCAATCCGCCTATCAGCAGGCACGCTGGCTGGCGGTGGCCCTGCCGCAGCTGCTGTCGGGCCAAACACCGAAGCCGTTCCGGTATCGCGATCAGGGGTCTCTGGTGTCGCTCGCCCGCGAAGGGTCGGTGGGTTTGTTGCTGAGCCGCATGCTCGGCCGGATCAACGTCGAAGGCCGCGTTGCGCGTGTCATGTATAAAAGCCTGTATCGCATGCATCAGGCAGCGCTGCACGGCTGGCTGCGCACCGGGGTGTTCATCCTGAAAGACGTGCTGGGCCACAGTGCCGGGCCACCGCTGAAACTGCACTGAGGCCACGTTGCGGGCGCGTCGGGTTGTCTCATTGGCGCTGCCCCGCAGTACCCGCCGCTGTCGCGAATTGCTAAAGTAGCGGCCCGCGCACGGTCGCTGCGTGGCCGTGGCGCTGGTAGGGCGCGCACCGCCCGAACCGGCCGGCTGTGCCCCGTACCACACTGAAGTCCCCGAAACCTATGCTCAAATTCATCCGCGGGATGTTCTCTCGAGACCTCTCGATCGATCTGGGCACCGCCAATACGCTGATCTACGTGCGCAACCAGGGGATCGTGCTGGACGAGCCCTCCGTGGTCGCCATTCGCCAGCAGGGCAACCAGAAAAGCGTTGCCGCCGTGGGTCTCGACGCCAAGAAAATGCTCGGGCGCACGCCCGGCAATATCACCGCCATCCGGCCGCTGAAGGACGGCGTGATCGCCGACTTTCTGGTCACGGAGAAAATGCTGAAGTACTTCATCAGCAAGGTGCACGAGAACTCATTCATCCGGCCAAGCCCGCGTGTGCTGATCTGCGTGCCCTGCAAGTCCACCGAGGTCGAAGCATGCCCAAACAAGCGCGTCCAAGCGGTTCG
>CAZVMA010000094.1:0-7925 GCA_964628545.1 uncultured Pseudomonadales bacterium
CACGCAGCCTGGGCGTTACGGACTGGAACGACCCGCAGCAGCGCGCCCGGGCGCGTGCGGGCCAAAACGAAGATGTAGTCGCAATCCATGGCGTCGGACGTCCAGGTCTTGCGGCCGTTCAGCAAAAACTGATCGCCATCGCGAACGGCGCGCAGGGACAGGCTGGCGAGATCCGAGCCAGCGCCCGGCTCCGAGTAGCCCATCGCCCAGCCGCCATCGCCGCGCGCTATACCCGGCAGCCAGCGCGCCTTCTGCTCGTCAGTGCCCAGTTCGAGAATGGTCGGGCCGATGTAGTTGACGCCCCTTCCAGTCAGCGGGGTGCGCGCATCGATGCGCTTCATCTCGTCGATCAGCACCGTGTACTCGTCGCGTGTCAGCTCGGCGCCGCCAAACTGGCGGGGCCAGGTCGGCACGGTCCATCCGCGATCGGCCATGCGCTCGAGCCAGAGCCGAACGTCGGGTTCGAGGGCAATACGCCGGCTGCCCCAGGCCGTCTGACCTGCTCCCCGCGCGCCGGGCGGGCAATTGGCCTGTAGCCAGGCCCTTGTTTCCGCCCGGAACCGGGCCAGCTCGATCGCGTCCGACGCGGTATCCGCGGACAACCCTTGGCTCATCCCTGACTCCACTGCTGACGCGCCCTGTCTGTGGCGCATGGTGCGCGGTGCGCTTTAGACGCGCCCCCGGCGATCCTAACACCGACCACGGAACGACAAGATGGTCGCGAGTGGTTCCGACTTGTTACGATCGGCCGACCGTCCGGGCCTCGGCTTTGGACGCACCGCAGCTGACAGGGGGCCGTTGCATGCATGAGGGCGCGTTGACCGGCGTACGCGTGATCGATTTGAGCGATGAGCGCGGCATCTACGGCGCGAAACTGATCGCCGATCTGGGCGCTGACGTGGTTCGACCCGAACCTCGCAGCGGCGATCCCCTGCGCCAGCGCGGGCCCTGCGCGGCTGATGGTGAATCGCTCTGGTTCGCGTTCTTCGCCTCCGGCCGGCGTCTGCTTGCCCTGAACCCGGATGAGGCGCAGGACCGCGACACGCTGCAGGCACTGGTGCAGCGCGCGGACATCGTCATGACGACCCGCGGGCACTTCGCGGAACGCGCGCTGGATCTGACGCTCGCACGCCAGCAAAACCCGTCATTGGTGCACGTCGACGTGTCCTCGTTCGGCGACAGCGGGCCGTGGCGGGACTATCTGGCACCCGACCTGATCGCCGGCGCGCTGGGCGGCGCGGTCGCCACCACGGGCATGCCCGATACGACGCCGCTCAAAACCTTCGGTGAGCTGAACTTCATGACTGCAGGCGCCTACGCGGCCATCGCGGCACTGGCCGCGCTGCGCCATGCGCGCGCGACTGGAACCGGCCAACGAGTGGGCGTGCCGGTGCACGAATGCATTGCCTCCTGTCTCGAACAGGTGCTGATGCTGAGCTGGTACGGCGACGGCATGGGCCGCGGGCGCATCCTGCCGCGCCAGGGCGGCACGCACTGGTCCATGGCGTTCACCGTCATGCCCGCAAAGGGCGGCGCGATCATGGTGACCCCGCTGCCCGACTTCGACGCCCAGCTGGCCTGGCTGGTGGAAGACGACGCACACCAGGATCTACTGGAGGAGCGCTACAGCAAACCGGAAAACCTGCCGCTCTACATCGGCCGCATGATGCAGGTGATGCGCGACTGGGTTGCAAACAAGGATCCGGAAACACTGTTCCACACCGCTCAGGCGCGACACGCGCCGTACGGCTGGGTGCAGCCGATCGAGCGGCTAGCCGACAATCCGCAGCTGGCCGCGCGCGGCTGGTGGAGCGACTATCGAGTTGGCGACGCGCCCGTGCGGGGTCCAGGAGCGCCATACGCGCTGTCCGCCACACCCTGGCGTCATCAGGATCCGGAACCACTTGCCAACGATCAGGTATTGACCGCACTCGGCTGGGAGCCCCGCACATGAGCCGTCCACTCGAGGGGCTGCGCGTACTCGATTTCACCCATGTGCTGGCCGGGCCCTACGCCACGCGCATATTGGCCGACATGGGCGCCGACGTCGTCAAGGTGAACTCACAGGAGCGGGCCCTGGCGGGTAACGGCCCCGATGCGCCGTACTATGTCATGTGGAACCGCAACAAGCGGGCGTTGGCGCTGGATATGCGCAACCCGGAAGGGCGCGCGTTGTGTCGGCGTCTATGTGACGAGGCGGACGTGGTGATCGAGAACTTCGCGGTTGGTGTGCTCGACCGCTGGGGCATCGACTACGCGACCGTACGCGCCACGAACCCCGGCGTGATCTACGTGCAGATGTCCGGCATGGGTCACGGCGGGCCCTGGTCGGGCTTCGTCACGTACGCGCCCACGATCCACGCCATCACAGGCCTGACCCACACGACCAGCGTGCCGGGACGCGAGGATATCGGTATCGGGTTTTCCTACAACGACCACCATGCTGGCCTGCACGGTGCCGTCGCGATCCTGGCCGCCTTGGAGGCACGTCGCCGAACCGGCGCCGGACAGCAGGTTGACCTGTCCCAGTTCGAAGTCGGCGTAAACTTTCTCGGGCCGTCATTGCTCGACTGGTTCGCCAACGGCCGAGCGGCCCGACCAACCGGCAACCGGCTGCCGTACGATCTGGCGGCGCCGCATGGCGTCTACCCCTGCCGACGCCGCGGTGACGGCATACTGGGCGAACGCTGGCTGGCCATCGCCTGCCTCACCGATGCGCAGTGGCAAAGCCTGGTGGCGGTGATGGGGTCGCCGGCGTGGGCGGCCGACCCGGCCTACGCCACCGTTTCCGGCCGAATCGCAGACGCAGCCACGCTCGACGCCCGGATCGCCGCGTGGACGGCCGAAGCCGACGCGGGCGAGCTCATGCAGCGCTGTCAGGCTGCCGGCGTACCGGCTGGGCTCGTGCAGGACGGGGTCGATCTCACCGACCATGATCCGCAGCTGCGCCACGCGGGCTTCATCAGCGCCATTCCCGAACCAGGTGCGCCGGTGGGGCAAACGTGGGCCGATCACCTGCCGCTGCACTTCGAGGCAACCCCCTGCACCGAGTATCACCGGGTGCGCCTGCTCGGCGAAGACAACGCGGCGGTGCTGGCCGACTGGCTGGGCATGTCGCCAGACGCGGTGGCGGACGCCGCCAGTCGAGGCGTTCTGCGTTGACCACTGCATCCACCGCCGACGCGAGCCCCGCAACCATCTCGAATTCGACCAAGACACGCACGCGAACCGCCATTATTGGCAGCGGTATTGCGGGACTGACGGCGGCGTGGCGCCTGCGACACGATCACCGCGTGACGCTGTTCGAGGCAGCGCCGCGCCTCGGTGGGCACACCCACACCCACAGCGTTTGCGTTGACGGACAAGACATCGCGGTCGACACCGGCTTCATCGTCTACAACGACCGCAACTATCCGACACTGACTCGCCTGTTCGAGCAACTGGGTATCACCGGACACGCCACCGGCATGAGCTTCGCGGTCTCGTGCCAGCGCACTGGGCTCGAGTACAACGGCGGCAGCATTCCCGGCCTGCTGGCGCGTCGGCGCAATCTGCTCAGCCCGGATTTCTGGCGCATGGTGCGCGATATTCTGCGCTTCAATCGCGAAGCGCCCGCGTTGCTGCAGGAACCCGCGCCTGGACCGTCGCTGGGTGAGTATCTGGCGCAGGCCGGGTTCAGTGCGCCGTTCCTGTCGAATTACCTACTGCCCATGGGCGCCGCGATCTGGTCCGTACCCACGGCGGAAATGCGCGAGTTCCCCGCGCAGCGGCTGGTCGAGTTCTTCGCCAATCACGGTCTGCTGTCGCTGTCTGACCGACCCCAGTGGTACGTGGTTGCGGGCGGCTCGCAGCGCTACGTCGACGCCATCGTGCGCGGGCTGCCAGAGCCGCCGAGGCTGGCGACACCAGTGCTCGGGGTTCGGCGCGACGATCATGGCGCGATCATCCGCACCGCCGCCGGCAGCGAGCGGTTCGATCACGTCGTGTTCGCGTGTCACAGCAACGAGGCGCTTGCGCTGCTCGAGGATCCGAGCCCGGCCGAGCGCGAGATTCTGGGCGCCATCCGGTTTCAGCCGAACGATGTCGTGCTGCACACCGACACCGCCCTGATGCCGCGCGCCCGGGCCGCTTGGGCCGCCTGGAACTATCGCTTGTCCGAGGGCGACGTCGAGGCCACGACGGTGACGTACTGGATGAACCGCCTGCAGCACATCGATACGCCGACCCAGCTGCTGGTGACGCTGAACCAGACCGAGGACATCAGGCCCGAGCACGTCATTGCGCGCATGCGCTACAGTCACCCCGTATTCGATGGGCCGGCGGTTGCCGCGCAGGGTCGACAAGACGAGATCAGCGGCGCGCGTCATACCTGGTACTGCGGCGCCTGGTGGCGATACGGGTTCCATGAGGATGGCTGCCAATCCGGCGAGGCCGTGGCCGAAGGGCTGCTGGCGCGGACGCGCGCCAGCGCATGAACACGGCGGTGGTGCACGCGCGGCAAAACGCTGATGCAGCGGTACATCACGTGCTGGAAGGCCGGGTCTGGCACGTTCGTAAAGCCCCCTTCCGACATGCCTTCAACTATCCGATCGCGCTGCTGGAGCTGGATCTCGATCACCTGCATGACGCGTTTCGGGACCACCCGCTGTGGCGTCTTGATCGACCGGCTTTGGCGAGCTTTCGACAGAACGATCATCTCGGTGGTGGGACCGATCTGGCCGAGCGTGCGCGCGTTGCGGTAGCCGAGCGCCTCGGTTTTCGCCCCGCCGGTCCGATCCGTCTGATCTGCCAGCCTCGCTACCTCGGTTACAGCTTCAATCCGGTAACTTTTTACCTGTGTCACGGAACCGCAGGTTCACTGGACGCCATTCTGCTCGAGGTATCGAACACACCCTGGAACGAGCGCCACTGCTACGCGATGGACTGCCGCGAGCAAACTCAGCCTCTCCAGTTCGAGCTCGACAAGGCGTTCCACGTATCGCCGTTCATGCCCATGGCGATGCGCTACCGGTTCACGTTTACGCCCACCGACGGCGGCTTTGGCGTGATCAAAGAGAATCTGGAGCACGGCGTCTCGGTGTTTGTTGCGCGCATGGCGCTGACGCGCAGCCCGCTCGATCGCCAGGCACTCGCGCGCCTGATACGGGTTTGGCCGCCGCATACGTTCCGCACCATCGCCGCCATCTACTGGCAGGCGCTGCGGTTGTGGTTGCGCGGGGCGCGCTATCATCGGCATCCTTCCACCTAGCAGATGACTCAGCGGATGACTTGCGGCACGGGGGTAACAGCCGGGTCAGCCGGGTTTGCGGGGGCAAACGTGATCAAACGAACATGAAGGTAAAGGCAGCTGTTTCCGATACGCGCGCGAGCGCTGTCCTGCGGGCAACCGACAGCGTGCTCGCCTACGCACGCGGCGGCGGGCTTCGGTTCGGTTCGGTACCCGCGCGCCTCTTGCGCGGGATCCGCAGCGCATTCCTGCGCGCGGTCTCCAATATCGGTTGGGGCTCGATCAGAGTGACCGACCCGCTCGGCGTCAGCACCATCGGCCATCCGGCTAATCCCGGGCCCGCGGTCGAGATTACGGTGCACGACCTCGAGTTCTACGCGCACGCCGGGCTCGGCGGCAGTACCGGCGCCGGCGAGAGCTACTTCCTCGGGATGTGGGATACCGACCAGCTGGTCGATGTCGTTCGCATCTTTGCCCACAACGCCGAAGCGCTGGTTGCCATGGACAGCGGGCTCGCGCGTCTCGGGGCCCCGGTTTGGGCCTGGTTCCACCGCCGCCGCGACAACAGCGTCGCTGGAAGCCGAGCGAACATCGCCGCCCATTACGACCTCGGCAACGATTTCTTCGAGATCATGCTGGATGCATCGATGATGTATTCCGCCGCCATCTACCCAACTCCGGACGCCGATCTGGCCACCGCCCAGCAACACCGGCTGGATGTCATCTGCGACAAGCTCTGCCTGGGGCCGGAACAGCATCTGCTGGAAATTGGCACCGGCTGGGGCGGGCTGGCGATTCATGCGGCGCGACGGCACGGCTGCCGGGTGACGACGACCACCATTTCCCGCGAGCAGCGCGCGTTCGCCGAGCGGCGCATCGCCGAGGCGGGCCTTACCGACCGCATCACCGTGCTGTTCGACGACTACCGGGCGCTGCAAGGGCGCTACGACCGACTGGTGTCGATCGAAATGATCGAAGCCGTCGGAGACCGGTATCTGCCCGAGTATTTCGCCACGGTCGACCGCTTGCTGACCGACGACGGCCTGGCCCTGATTCAGGCCATCACGATCGAGGATCAGCGCTACGAGGCCTACCGGAACTCGGTTGATTTCATCAAGCGCTTCGTCTTCCCCGGCGGCTGTCTGCCCGCACTCGGGGTGATGCTGGATTGCCTGCGTACCCGAACCTCGCTGCAGGTCCGGCATCTGGAGGATATCGGTCTGCACTACGCACGCACGCTGATGGATTGGCAGGGCCGTCTGGATGCGCGCACCGATGACCTGCATCGGCTGGGCTACGACGCGACCTTTCTGCGCCTGTGGCGCTTCTATCTGGCCTACTGCGCCGGCGGCTTTCTGGAGCGCACCATCGGCGATATCCAGATGCTGCTGACCAAACCGCTCTGCCGTCTGGCCACCCCGGTCACCGGCGCGACCGGGAGGCTGAACGCATGATCGATGGCGCCAGGCTGTGCGAGCTCGGATTCGTACCCGACGCCATTGCGCGTTACGGCATGCGCCGGCTGGTGCGCGAGCGCCTGCGCGAACAAGCTGCCCTCGGCGCCAACGGTCAATCCGCGTTCTTCGAGAGCCTGCGCAGCGGCCCGATCGCGATCGCCACCGACGACGCCAACGCCCAGCACTACGAGGTCCCCAGCGCCTTTTTCGCCACCGTGCTCGGACCGTACCGGAAGTACAGCTGCGGCTGGTACGAGCGGCCATCCGACACGCTCGCGCTCGCGGAAACGGCCATGCTGGCGCTCACCTGCACGCGCGCCGGGGTTGCCGACGGCATGGACCTGCTGGACCTCGGGTGCGGCTGGGGCTCGCTGTCGCTCTGGCTCGCCGGCCAGTACCCGAACGCCCGCATCACGGCAGTATCAAATTCCGCCTCGCAGCGCGCCTTTATCGAGGGCGAGGCGCGCGCGCGCGGTTTTCGCAACCTGACGGTGATCACCGCCAACGCCGTGACCTGGGATACCGAGGCGCGCTTCGATCGGGTGCTGTCGATCGAGATGTTCGAGCATATGCACAACTATGCCGCCCTGCTCGAGCGGGTCGCAGGCTGGCTGAAGCCCGATGGCCGCCTGTTTACGCACGTCTTCTGCTGCCGCAGCTACGGCTACCCCTTCGCGGCCGGTGACGGCTGGATGGAGCGCTATTTTTTCACCGGCGGCATCATGCCGAGGGAAGACCAGTTCGAACAGTTCCCGGCGCAGGTGCGCCTACTGCAGCGGTGGTGGGTGCCCGGCACGCACTACGAGCGAACCTGCAACGACTGGCTGGCGCAGCTGGACGCAGAGCAGGCCGCAGTGCGCGCGATCTGCGCCGAGACTTACGGCGCACGGGATGCCGCCGTGTGGATGCAGCGGTGGCGCATGTTCTTCATGGCCTGCGCGGAGCTGTTCGGCATCGAAGGCGGCACCCGCTACGGCGTGGTGCACTCGCTGATGGCCAGACCGTGAACCTTCGCCCAGCGCGGGAGTATTGAGCCCGCCCAGGGCGTGCTTCCCTGGGACAAGACGTCAACCTTTTTATTGTCTATAAACTTAACTTGATTGTTGGGGCTGTTCGCGGCAAATTTACATCCTCCGAACAACTACGCAGTACGGACGACCTAAGCCTTTCGCCTGTCCCTCCACAGGCAATCGATGGTCGCCATCAGGAGCGCCCGACCGTGTTTACAGTGTTGCTGGGAC
>CAZVMA010000094.1:7935-8502 GCA_964628545.1 uncultured Pseudomonadales bacterium
GTCCGCCGAAGCGCCCTGGTCGCCTGCGCGACGGCCGTTGCTGCCGCCTGCCTGGCGAATGCGCTGCCAGCAGCCGCCAAGGAACGCGAATATGTCCCTGACACGCTGCTGATCAAGTTTCGCGGGGACGCAAACGATCTGAAGCGCAGCGAGCTGCGTAAACTAGTCCGCGCGCTGCGCAGCGATCGCGTCTCGCCCCACTCGCGCGACATCGAAAAGATCCGACTGCCACGCGGTATGACCGTGGAAACCGCCTTGAAACTGCTCGCGCGGCAACCCGGCGTCGAGATCGTGGAGCCAGACTGGAAGATCCGCGCGCTGCCGAATTCCAATGACACCCTCTACACCAACGGCAGCCTGTGGGGCATGTATGGTGACGGCACGACCCCGGCCAACGCGTTCGGCTCAGGCGCCGGAGAGGTCTGGGCTGCAGGTTCGACCGGTTCCTCGAACGTCTACGTTGGCGTGATCGACGAGGGCCTCGACCCCAACCACCCGGATCTGGCGGCCAACGTCTGGGTGAACCCATACGATCCGGTCGACGGGGTCGACAACGACGGGGACGGC
>CAZVMA010000095.1:0-8430 GCA_964628545.1 uncultured Pseudomonadales bacterium
CCGAACGGTTACACTGTGCTGATGCGCGATCTTCCCCGTGACACCCGAACCCATGCGGAGCAGCACGAGCGCGCGGCGCTGCTGTTGCGGATACTCGACCTCGAACCGATCGAGCAGAACCTGTATCGGGCCGGAAACGAGCAGCGTGGCGGCTTTCGCCTGTTCGGCGGCCAGGTGCTGGCGCAGGCGCTGCGCGCCGCGTACAACACCGTCGACGACCGAGCGGCCCACTCGCTGCGCGCTTATTTCATTCGCGCGGGTGATGCCGAGCGACCGGTGCTGTACGAGGTCGAGCGTATTCGCGATGGCTCGAGCTTCAGCACCCGGCGCGTGGTCGCCATCCAGCAGGGACAGGCCATCTTCAGTATGGACGTCTCGTTTCAGATCGCGGAAGACGGTTTTGAGCATGCGCACCTGATGCCCAACGTGCCGCCTCCGGAAGAATGCGAGGACGACCTGTCGGTGGTGCTGGGCATGACCGAGCGGCCGCCGGGACTGTCGCCGATGGCGGGCCGTCCGCGCCCGTTCGAGATGCGCTCGGTGTTTCCGCTGGGTAGCTCGTCGTGGCGCATGAACCGGTTCTGGAACCCGGTGTGGATCCGCTTCGCCGGGCCGCCGCCGGCCGCCGACACGCCGCTCGCCCGCTGTCTGCTGGCCTACGCGTCCGACATGGGCCTGGTCTCCACCGCCACGCTGCCGCACAACGATTCGATCGAGCGCAACCGTTTCCAGATGGCGAGCCTCGATCATGCGCTGTGGATTCACCGCCCGGTGCCGCTCGATGACTGGTTGCTGTTCCACAAGCGCACCAGCACGGCGTCAGGCGCGCGCGGGCTGTCGCACGCCGAATTCTTCTCGCGCGATGGGCTGCTGATTGCCTCGGTTACGCAGGAAGGCCTGATGCGCATGAATGCGCGTCAGTAGGTTGCTGCCAGCACCCTGAAGCGCAGCGTGCCGCTGCCGGTCAGCCACTGCAGCGTGGTGGCCACATCCGCCGGTAGCGGCAGGTGCGTGGCGTCAACCACCAGCTGGTTCCAGGTTGGATCCACCACATGCCAGGTGCCGTCGGCCTCGACCTCGTTCCAGGCATGGAACGCGAATGCGGGCTCCGGGCCATCGGCATAGGCGAGCCCGAATACGGTGCGTGCGGGTAGCCCCAGACTCCGAGCCAGGGTGGTCAACAGATCCGCGAACTCCGTGCAGTCGCCTTCGGGTGTGTCCAGCAGGCCACGTACCGATTGCGGCGGTGCGTCGGCCCGGTAGCGCAGATATTCGTGAACGTACTCGGTCAGTGCAGCCACCTGAGCCGAACCGGTCGTCGTCCCCGCGACGGCCTGCCGGGCGAGCGCGCGCAGCGCCGGGTCATCGGCCGGGTGCAGATCGGTAGCGGCCAACAGACGATTAGCGGCTTCCGGGTCCGCGCGCGTGCCGCGGCTCAGTTCGATGACGTCGCTCGGTTCGTCGTCAGCCGCGCGCTCGGCGGCGCCGCGCGTGTCGAGCAGCACGAGGTCGGGCCAGAGCTGTCTCGCGTTCGCGTCGCCCTCGGCGGCCAGACGCAGGCGCGTGATGCGCGTGTGGTCAACAAGGCGCTGATCGAGCGGCACGTGATAAGCGGCCGCCTGCAGCGCCGTGCGCGGCGCCAGCGCGGCAGTGCGGGACACGCGTGTCAGCTCGAAGATGCCGGCCAGATTCATGCGCCGCGGGCGCAGCTTGCGATCAAGCTCAATGCGCGTCGCGGCATCCGGTTCCGCGCTTTCGAGCACGAACCCGCGAGAATCGCTGGCGGTCACCTGATACCGGCGCGGCATCAGCGCGCGCGCTCCGAAATCAAGATTGGGCAAGCTGACGCTATCGCCTTGACCACGCCTGGCGTTGGCGAGCCATCGTTCCACGGCCAGATAATCGGCAAGCGTGAAGGCAGCGAGGCGGGTTGGCGTTGTCGTCGCCTCGGAGGCGTCTGGTGCGGCAGGCCCGGACTGCCAACGATAGCCGGCACCCTCCGGCAACAGCTCGATGGCGTCCATCGGCACGTCGCCGCGCTCGCTCTGCTGGGCGCCGTGCGCCAGCGCGTGGGGCGGCAGCGCATCGAAGGTCAGCTGCTGCCGAATGCGCACGGGCGCCCCCGCCTCAAGCACGAAACGAAGATCCGTGCTGAACCGCCAGCGTCCGCGCCAGTCGCGGTTGGCCCTGCTGTGCAGGTAGCCGATATGGCGCTCGCCCACCCGGATGCGGTACCAGCGGTCGCCCGCAAGCTGACCGGCGATGCGCGTTTCAGGCGCACCGCGGAGCAGCGTGGTGTCGACCAGCAGCCCGATACAGACAAGCAGCGCCAGCCCGACGGCCGCGGCGAGCGCGTTCATGCGGGCAGCCGCAGCAGGCTGCTGCCTCAATGGCCCTTTCAACCCGGGTGCCTCGTGCTCGCGCAGCGGTTTCGACGGCGTCGATTGTAGACGGACGCGACCGCAATCGTGCCGACCCTTCGCCGCCCGCGCTAGAATGACGGCCATCGCGCGCCCAAGGGCGCCGTATCAGCCGGTGGAATGGGACCCAGCATGAGCTCTGAACTGAACGATTTCATTCGCCAGCGCATCATTCGCGAGCGAGATGCAGGTCAACTTGCAGACGGCGTGGTTACCCGCTTTCCGCCTGAGCCCAACGGCTACCTGCACATCGGCCACGCCAAATCGATTCACTTGAACTTCGGCGTGGCGGCCGAGTTTGGGGGGCGCACCTATCTGCGCTTCGACGACACCAATCCGCTCAAGGAAAGCGATGAATACGTGCAGTCGATCATGCAGGACGTGCGCTGGCTGGGCTTTGACTGGGGCCCATACCTGACGCATGCGTCCGACTACTTCGAGCGTCTGTATCAGTATGCGATCGATCTGATCACCGCGGGCAAAGCCTATGTCTGCAGCCAGACCAATGAGGAGATCCGCGATCATCGCGGCACGCTCACCGAGCCCGGACGCGACAGCCCCTACCGCAATCGCTCGGTCGCCGAAAACCTAGATCTGTTCCGGCGCATGCGCGCCGGTGAATTCGCCGACGGCACCCATGTGCTGCGCGCTCGCATCGACATGGCTTCGCCCAATATCAACCTGCGGGACCCGGTGCTGTACCGCATTCGGCATGCGTCGCACCAGCGCACCGGTGACGCATGGCCGATCTACCCCATGTACGACTACACCCACTGCATCTGCGACGCGATCGAGGGCATCACGCACTCCATCTGCACGCTGGAGTTCGAGGATCATCGCCCCCTGTACGACTGGGTGCTGGACAACATCAGCGTGAACTGCCATCCGCCCCAGATCGAGTTTTCCCGGCTGGGGCTCGAATACACGGTGATGTCGAAGCGGTTTTTGCACCAGCTGGTCGACGAGGGTTGGGTTTCGGGTTGGGATGATCCGCGCATGCCCACCATCGCGGGTCTGCGTCGGCGCGGCGTCACGCCCGGGGCCATTCGCGACTTCTGCCGCCGGATCGGTGTGACCAAACAGGACAACACCATCGAAATGAGCCTGCTGGAGTTCTGCATCCGGCAGGATCTCGAACAGGCGGCGCCACGCGGCATGGCGGTGCTGGACCCGATTCGGGTCACCATCCGCAATCACCCGGCGCTGCAGGCGTCCGCGGGCGCGGAGTCACCGTCGATCGAGACGCTTTCGGCGCCCTGGCACCCTCAGCAGCCGGACCTCGGCGCGCGCGATCTGACCTTTGGGCCGACGCTGCTGATCGAGCGCGACGACTTCATGGAAGACCCGCCGAAAGACTTCAAGCGACTACGGCCGGGTGGCCTCGTGCGTCTTCGCTATGCCTACATCATTCGCTGCGAGTCGGCGCTGCGTGATGCGGCGGGACGCTTGATCGAGCTGATCTGCAGCTACGAGCCCAGTTCCCGCAGCGGCGCCGATACCAGCGGCCTGAAGCCCTCGGGCGTGATTCACTGGGTCGATGCCGCCTCGGCGGTGCCCGCGACCGTGCGGCTGTACGATCGCCTGTTTCGCGTCCCGAACCCTTCGGCCGCAAATCTGGGCGCCGACTTCAACCCCGATTCCCTGCGCGAGGTGGAGGGCTGGCTCGAGCCCGCGATCGGCGCGAGTGCCGAAACGCGCTTCCAGTTCGAGCGTCTGGGTTATTTCTGCAAGGACAGCGCGCAGCCGGGTGTCTACAACCGCACCGTCACGCTTCGCGACAGCTGGAAACCGGAAGGGAGCAAGTGAACCCATGACCGATCCCCGCGCGGTGTCCACGCAGAATCCACGCCCCTGGGCCACGTCGGTCACCTTGATGGAGGTGAGTCCGCGGGATGGGCTGCAGAACGAGTCCGTGCGGCTGTCGACCGAGGACAAGCTGGTGCTGATCCAGCGCGCGCTCGATGCCGGCTGCCGGCGGATCGAAGTCACCAGCTTCGCGCACCCGAAGGTGGTGCCGCAAATGGCGGACGCAGAAGCCGTCTGCCAGGGTCTGCCTCAGCGCGGTGATGTCATCTACACGGGTCTGGTGCTGAATCAGCGCGGCTACGAACGCCTGCTCGCCACCGAAAAACTGGATGAGGCCGGGCTGGTCATTCCCGCCACGGACACGTTCTGTCAGCGTAATCAGGGCATGGATCTGGCGGCATGCGTCGCCATGGCAAAGCAGGTTCTGGCGGATGCCCGGCGGCGCGGCATACGCGCGCAGGCGACCATCGCGGTGGCGTTTGGCTGCCCGTTCGAGGGCGAAGTGCCGATGCAGCGCGTGTTCGAGATCGCCGATGCGCTGGCCGCCGAGGGTCCGGTCGAAATCGGCTTGGCGGACACCGTGGGCGTTGGCGTTCCGATGCAGGTCCTCGACCTGTTCGGTGGGCTGCGCCAGCGCCTCGGGCCGGACATGCCGCTGCGCGCGCACTTTCATGACACCCGCAACACCGGCATCGCCAACGCGTTCGCCGCGGTTCAGGCGGGGGTGGCCACGCTCGACGCGAGCATCGGCGGCATCGGCGGGTGCCCGTTTGCGCCCAACGCCTCGGGCAATATCGCGTCCGAGGATCTGCAGTACCTGCTGGATCGCACCGGCATCGTCACCGGCGTCAGTCTGGATGCACTGATCGGCGCCGCGGACTGGCTGCAGGGTGCGCTTGGCAAAACCCTGCCCTCCATGCTGTTGAAGGCAGGCGGTTTTCCGGCGCCGCGCTGATCAAGGAAAACATCATGAGCAACCGTCCAGAAAACTCGGGGCCGTTGGCCGACCTGCGCGTCATCGAACTGGGTCAGCTCATCGCCGGGCCGTTCTGCGGTCAGTTGCTGGGCGACATGGGCGCCGAGGTGATCAAGGTCGAATCGCCGGGCGAGGGCGATCCCATGCGCACCTGGGGACAGGGGCTGCCCGTGTGGTGGCCGGTGATTGCCCGCAATAAAAAATCCATCACGCTCAATCTGCGCGAGCCCGAAGGGCAGTCGCTGCTGCGTCGACTGGTGGCAGACGCGGATGTCCTGATCGAGAATTTCCGCCCGGGGACCATGGAAAAATGGGGCCTCGGCTACGCTGATCTTGCAGCCATCAACCCGCGCCTGATCATGGTCCGGGTCTCCGGCTTCGGTCAGACCGGGCCGTACGCGCACCGCGCAGGCTATGGCTCTATCGGCGAGGCCATGGGCGGCATTCGCTATCTGGCGGGCGACCCGGACCGTCCGCCGAGCCGCGTCGGCTTGTCGATTGGCGATTCGTTGGCGGCCACGTTTGCCTGTCTTGGCACGCTGGCGGCCTTGCATCACCGGGCGCGCAGCGGCCGCGGCCAGGTTGTCGATGCCGCCATTTACGAGGCCGTGCTGGCGATGATGGAGTCGACCATCCCCGAGTACACCGAGGCTGGGGTGATCCGCGAGCGCAGCGGCGCCATTCTGCCAAAGATCGCGCCGTCCAACGTCTACCCGACTCGCGACGGAGAGATGATCCTGATCGGCGCGAATCAGGACTCTGTGTTCGCGCGCTTGTGCGACGCCATGGGCGCGCCGGCGCTGGCCACGGATCCCCGTTACGCCACACACACCGCGCGCGGTGAGCGGCAGGCCGAGCTTGACCAACGCATTGCCGCCTGGTCGGCGACCTTGGACGGTGACGCGCTGCTGGCCACGCTGGAAACACATGGCGTACCGGCGGGGCGTATCTTCCGGGCGCCGGAAATGCTCGCCGATCCGCAATTCGCCGCGCGCGACTCAATCGTTGACGTGCCGCATCCCAGCTTTCGCAACCTGAAGATGCAGAACGTCGTGCCCAAGCTGTCCGAGACGCAGGGCAGCATCCGCTGGGCGGGTCCGGCCCTCGGCGCCCACAACCAGGAAGTCTACGAGGGCGTGCTCGGTCTTGCGCCCGATGAGATGGCGCAGCTGCAGCGTCGGGGCATCATCTGAGGACATTCTCAAACCAGTCCGCGGCGTAGCGATCGATCCAGCTGGGTCCGCGCAGGCTGTCGATGAAGCCGCAATGTCCGCCGACGGGTACCCGCACTACGTCGATCGATGCCGGCAGGTTGCTGAACCCGGCGCTCGGTATGATCGGATCGTCCTCGGCCGCCACGACGGTGGCCCGCGTGTCGGCAAGCGCAGTCCCGGTGAGCGTGTAGGCCGATAGGTAGGATCCGACGTCGGGATAGTCGGTGTGGGTCTCCACAAACAACCGGGTCAGCGCGCCGACCGTTCCGACCCGCAGGCCGGCCTCGAATCGGTAGCGATCGGGAAATGCCTGCGCCTTGGCGACCAGTGCGCGGCGCCACTTGCGCAGGAAGTACCAGCGATAGCCGGCAAAGCCCGTATCGATGGCCAGCATGCTCGCGGCCGGGTCGATCGCCGGGCATACCGCTAGCGCCGGTACCCGGAGTGCGCGCGCAACGCGTAGGGCAAAGTTGCCGCCGAGCGAAAACCCGAGCACGGCCCCGCGGCCGTCGACTAGCATGTTCACGGCGTCCACCACTTCCTGGGTCCGCGCGGAGTGGAACATTTCTTCGTTCAGATGCTCGGTGCCGCCGTGATCGCGCAGGTTCAGCCGGGCGACGCGAAAGCCGCGTTCGAGCAGCAGAGCACCCGCCGAGCGCACGTACGTCGCCTCGTTGTGACCCAGCCACCCGTGAATGATGACAATTGTCGGGGCGCCCTGTGCGGGGCCGGCAACCGCGGCTTCCAGACGCACCCCGGCTTGGGTCGTGATCAGGATCGTGCAGCTCTCTCGCGCCAGCACTGTCGCTCTACGATCGATGTCTGCGCTGCGCCCCAGGCTTGCGATCACCGTTTGCACGTGCCCACTACGCAGCAGCGGAATTGGGTCGAACTGTTCGTCTGCCTTCATGGTTCGCGGAGCTTGCCGGATGACTGGATTTTGTGTCGACGCCTGGCAACCCGGAACTGGTTGAAGCGCAATGCGGCAAAGATGATGAGCAAAAGCGCAGGCACAGCCCAAAAGATGCGATTGACCGCAGCTGATTCCTGGCCGATCAGGCCCACTGCAAGATTGACCCAGATGAGCGCGCCAGTTCCGACCACTGCAACCGCGGCAAAGAAGCGCTGCCGGCGGTTTCCCAGCGCGGGCCGCACCAGGCGCCAAAGGGCCGCGCCGCTCATGATCAGGAGCGCGAAGCTGGCGTGGTCACTCAAATTCCACGCCATTGTATCGCTGAAAAACGACATGGCCGCAGGCACCAGGCAGATCGCGCCGGCCCAGAACCAGAAACCGAAGCGCTGTCGCGGTACCGGCGGACGCGTCATGACCGGCTCAAGGCAGCAGTGCGCCTCCGTCCACGTCGATCACCGTGCCGGTGACGTAGTCGTTCTCGATCGCGAACAGGATACCGTGGGCCACCTCGTCCGCGGTGCCTGGACGCTTCAGCAGGGCGCCGGCGGTCGCGGCCGCGAAGAACTGCGCGCGCGCCTCGCCCTGCACCGCAAACATCGGCGTGTCGATGGTGCCCGGGGAGACAACGTTAATGCGCCGTGGCGCGAGTTCCGGCGCCACTGCGCGCATGAAGCCCTCGACGGCGTTGCCGACGGTCGAGATAGCGGCCATACCGATGGCGCACTTGCGCGCTGGAAATCCGCTCACCAGCACGATACAGCCGTTCGGAGCGAGATGTGCCGCCCCTAGACGAACCGAGTTGACGTAGCCCCACAGCTTGCGGAATGAGCCCTCGAAACCATCGAGATCCATTTTCAGAAACGGACCGGTGGCCCGTTCGCCGCCGGTCGCGGCATTGATCAGAATGTCGAACGGCGCCAGCGCTTCGAACGTGGCGGCCATGGCCGCTCGATCGAGCACATCAAGCGCGTGCGTCTCGACCGACGCGCCCAGTTGACGCCGTGCGTCGTCCAGATTGGCGGCGCTGCGACTCATCACGACCACTTGCGCACCCTTCGCCACCAGCTGTTCCGCTGCGGCAAGCCCGATGCCGCTGGTGCC
>CAZVMA010000096.1:0-5596 GCA_964628545.1 uncultured Pseudomonadales bacterium
GTGATGACCTCCTCGTGCGTCGGCCCAAGGCAGAAATCGCGATCGTGGCGGTCGCGCATGCGCAGCATTTCCGGGCCCATCTTGGTCCAGCGTCCGGACTCTTGCCACAGCTCAGCCGGTTGCACGACCGGCATCAGGACTTCCTGAGCGCCGCTGCGAGCCAGCTCTTCGCGCAGGATGGTCTCGATCCGTCGCAGCACCCGCAGCCCCAGGGGCAGCCAGGTGTACAAACCTGATGCGACCTGTCGGATCAGCCCGGCCCGCAGCATCAGTCGGTGGCTCGCGACATCGGCGTCCGCCGGGTTCTCTTTCAGGGTGGGGATAAGCAGCTGGCTCTGGCGCATGGTGCAGTTCCTGTATTCTGGCCTTGGGTTGTGACGGTCCTCGCGCCTGCGGCTGCACGCGCGGCCAGGACCGACCGGACACCCAAGAAAAAGGGCCGAACGGCGCCGCCGTCGGCCCTTGCGATCCGTCCCTGGCGGTGGGGCTCAGCCGACCATTTCCTTCAGACGCTTCAGCGCCGCTACGCGTACCCGCACCGAGGCCGGCTTCGCGGCAATGGTGATTTCCTCGCCGGTAGCGGGATTGCGGCCGGTGCGCTTTTTGGTTGCCGGTCGCTTGACCGAGCGGATCTTCAGCAACCCAGGCAGCGTGAATTCACCGATGCCCTTCTTGCGGATGTGTCGCTCGATCAAGGATTCGAGCTCGGTCAGCACCGAGTCGACCTGCTTGCGCGACAACTGGGTGCGTTCCGCGAGTTCGTTCAGGATGCCGGTCTTGGTCATCTTGGCGGTGACTGCTGCGGGAGCCTTGGCGCTGGCGGCAGCAGGCTTGGCTGCTGCGGCCTTGGCGGCGGGTGCCTTTGTCGCCGGTGTTTTAGCCGCAGCTTTCGGGGCGGCTTTTGCGCTGGCCTTGGCCGGGCTATTAGCCGGGCTCTTGGCCGGCGTCTTGGTCGGGGCTGCGGGTGCTTTCTTCGTTGCCATTGATGCTTTCCTGTTCAGTGGTGGCCTGTTCAGTGTTGGCTGTTCCGTGACGCCGGTCCCCTCACGCCGGCACCGTGTGGCCGAGACGGTCATGCGGCCCCGGTCGCGGGTGCTCGGCGCCAATTGCCGCGTGACACGAACCGGGTTGATGTCGCGCGGCGTGGCGCCGGATGTCACGGCTCGATCTTCTGCGCTGCTGGGCAATTCCGCACCCGCCGGAGGGCTTCGGGGTTTCACCCAGCTTCCATTGAGATTCGCGACAGAAAGCGCCCTCCCAATACGCGCGTGTTATAGCCGATCGATTCCGGTTGGGCAACAAAAAGCGCATGAAATCACTGTATTTTTGCTGGTATTTCTTGGATCATGCGCGCCCTGCGAGTTCATCGATGCGGCAGGAAAGTACCCGATGCCAATCTACGAATACCTCTGCGAGAACTGTGGTCACGAGTTCGAGACGCTGCAGAAGCTTAGCGAAGCGCCGCTGCGCGATTGTCCCAAGTGTTCGGCCCCGCAGCTGGTCAAGAAAGTGACCGCGGCCGGTTTTCGACTGAAGGGTGGTGGCTGGTACGAAACCGACTTCAAGGGCGGTAGCAAACGTAACGTGGCCGGCGAATCTGGCAGCAGCGCAGGCAGCGCCAGTTCCGGCAGCGCGAGTTCAGGTGGCGCCGGTTCGGGCAGTGGCGATGGCGCCGGTTCAGGCACGCCGAAAGCCAGTGACTCCACTAGCAGCAAAACGACTGACTGACGCTCACCCGCGGTCGGCACAGCACAGGAATCCCAGCGAATGCGCACTCATTACTGCGGCGAGATCACCACCGCCGACATCGGCCGCGAGGTCGAGGTTTGTGGCTGGGTGCACCGGCGGCGCGATCACGGCGGCGTGATTTTCCTTGACGTGCGCGATCGGACGGGGATCGTGCAGGTGGTCTACGACCCGGACACGGAAGACAGTTTCGCCGCGGCCGATCGCGTGCGAAGCGAGTTTGTGCTTCGGCTCACGGGGCGCGTGCGCGCCCGGCCGGAGGGTACGGTCAATCCAGATATGACGACCGGCGCAGTCGAGGTGCTCGGGAAAAGCCTGGAAATACTGAATAGCGCGCTGACGCCGCCGTTTCAGCTGGACGCATATTCGGATGCCGGCGAGGACGTGCGCCTGCGGCACCGCTACCTTGATCTGCGCCGGCCAGAGCTGCAGCAGCGGCTGCGGCTGCGAGCGCGCATTACCAGCGTCGTGCGCCGCTACCTTGAGGATCACGGCTTCTGGGACATTGAAACGCCAACGCTGACGAAGGCGACGCCCGAGGGGGCGCGCGACTATCTGGTGCCAAGCCGCACGCATCCCGGCCAGTTTTTCGCGCTGCCGCAGTCGCCGCAGCTGTTCAAGCAGCTGCTCATGGTCGCGGGCATGGATCGGTACTATCAGATCGCGCGGTGCTATCGCGATGAGGATCTGCGCCACGACCGTCAGCCGGAATTCACTCAGATTGACATTGAAGCCTCGTTTGTCGAACAAGCCGACATTCAGTCACTGGTTGAAGGGCTGCTGCGAACGGTATTTCGCGACGTGCTGGCGGTTGAGCTGCCGCCGTTCCCGGTGTTGACCCATGCCGAGGCGATGCGGCGCTACGGCAGCGATAAACCGGATTTGCGTAATCCGCTTGCGCTGGTAGACGTAGCGGATGTGCTGGCCGCGGTCGAGTTCAAGGTCTTTAACGGGCCCGCGAACGACCCGGAAGGGCGGGTCGTCGCGCTGCGCGCGCCCGGTGCGGGCACGCTGTCGCGAAAGATCATCGATGACTACACGGGTTTCGTGGGGCGCTTCGGCGCAAAGGGACTCGCCTACATCAAGATCAACAACCGGTCCTCCGGGTTGGACGGTCTGCAGTCACCGATCGTGAAGTTCCTGCCCGAGCCCGTGGTGAACGCGATTCTTGATCGGGTGGGCGCGGTCGATGGCGATATCGTGTTTTTCGGCGCCGACAAGGCCGCGGTGGTGGCGGATGCAATGGGTGCCCTGCGCAACCAGCTGGCGCGTGATCTCGGGCTGATTGGCGAGGGCTGGGCGCCGTGCTGGGTGGTGGATTGGCCGCTCTTCGAGCGCGGCAAGGACGGGTCGCTGACGCCCGCCCATCACCCCTTTACGCGCCCGACCTGCACGCCCGAGGCGCTGCGCGCCGATCCGGCATCCGCCTACGCTGCGGCCTATGACGTGGTGCTGAACGGCTATGAGCTCGGCGGTGGTTCCCTGCGTATCCACGATCAGGCCATGCAGAGCGCGGTGTTCGATGTGCTCGGCCTGGGTCAGGAGGCCGAGGTCAAATTCGGTTTCCTGCTGGACGCCCTGCGCTACGGCGCACCGCCGCACGGCGGACTTGCGATCGGGCTCGATCGGCTCGTCATGCTCATGACCGGCGCGCACGCCATCCGCGACGTGATCGCGTTTCCGAAAACGCAAACGGCCGCCTGTCCGCTCACCCAGGCGCCCAGCCCGGTGGATGAAGCGCAGCTGCGCGAGTTGCATATCCGCGTTCGTCGGAGTGAATGAGCGGCCGCAGCCCGACCGCTGAGTCCGACGCGTCGGCAGCAGCCGACGGCGGCGCCGCGCTGCCCCGACGGCGGGTGCTGGGAATAGATCCCGGGTCGCGCGTGACCGGATACGGCGTGATTGAACACACCGCGCGAGGGCTGGTCTATGTTGGCAGCGGCTGCATCCGCCCGCGCGCAACCGTGTTCGTGGCCCGACTGGGCGAGATCTGGCACGGCATGCAGGCGCTGATCGCGCAGTTTCAGCCGGACGAGGTGGCCATCGAGGACGTGTTCCTCGCATCCAATCCGGCATCGGCCCTGAAGCTGGGTCAGGCACGTGGGGTTGCTATCGCGGCTGCAGTCGCTGACGGTCGTCCGGTCGCCGAGTACGCGGCACGACGGGTGAAGCTGGCGGTGGTCGGTACGGGTCGCGCCACCAAGGAGCAGGTGCAGCACATGGTTCGAATCCTTCTGCGTTTGCCGGGTGCGCCCAGCGCTGATGCGGCTGACGCGTTGGCCATCGCCATCTGTCACGTCAACAGCACGGGGCGCGTCACATGATTGGCCGCCTGCGAGGCCAGGTGGTCGAAATTTCCGAGGCAACGGTTTTGCTCGACGTCGGTGGCGTGGGCTACGAGCTCGAGGTCAGCTCTGCCGCGCTGGCGCAGGCGCACCAGAACGACGTCGGCGCGCAGGCAGCCGATGATCGCCATGGCGCGGCGGTCCGCTCGCTGACTTGGTTCACGCATTTCGTGGTGCGACGCACAGCAGCTCTACGGGTTTGTCGATCGCGCGGAACGCGAGCTGTTTCGGACGCTGATCCGCGTGAGTGGTGTCGGGCCCAAGCTTGCTCTAAGCGTGATCTCTGGGATCTCGCTCGCGGATCTTGCGGGAGCCGTAGCGACGCGCGAGGTGGCGCGCCTGGTGCGCATCCCGGGAATCGGCAAGAAGACCGCCGAGCGGCTGCTGGTCGAGCTGTCCGGCAAGCTGCCCGCGGTTGCTGAGCGTACCGATGTGCGTGTGCTGCCCACCGCGTCCGGGGCCGTCGCGGAAGCGGAGCGAGCGCTGGAGGCGCTTGGTTACCGGCCGCCCGAGGCAGCCGCCGCCATCGCGGCGGTTCTGCAGAGTAGGGCAGAGCCGGCGACGACGCAGGAAACGCCCGAGCAACTGGTCCGTGCGGCGCTGCGTCAACTCGCGCGCACGCGGGAATTGGAGCGACGCCCGTGAGCATCGAACCCGATCGGCTGGTGGCGCCCGCGGTACAGGGGCAGGAACAGATACAGGATCGCGCCCTGCGTCCGGTGCGACTCGCCGAGTACATCGGTCAACACGCGGTGAAGGAGCAGATGGACATCTTCATCCGCGCCGCGCGCAGTCGGCAGGAGGCGCTGGATCACACGCTGATTTTCGGGCCGCCCGGGCTTGGCAAGACCACGCTGGCCAACATCATTGCCAACGAGATGGGCGTGGCGATCAAGTCCACCTCGGGTCCGGTACTGGAGCGTCCTGCGGAACTGGCGGCTCTGCTGACCAATCTCGAGGCCGGTGACGTGCTGTTTGTGGACGAGATCCACCGTCTATCGCCGGTTGTGGAAGAAATCCTCTATCCGGCCATGGAGGATTATCAGATCGACATCATGATCGGCGAGGGCCCGGCAGCGCGGTCGCTGAAGCTCGACCTGCCGCCGTTCACCCTGGTTGGTGCTACCACCCGCGCGGGCTTGCTGACATCGCCGCTGCGCGACCGGTTCGGCATCGTCCAGCGTCTCGAGTTCTACTCGGTCGACGACCTCGCCGAGATCGTGTCGCGCTCGGCGCAGAAACTGTCATTGCGTGCCGAAGCGGATGGCGCGCGCGAGATCGCTCGTCGTGCCCGCGGAACGCCGCGCATCGCCAACCGGCTGTTGCGGCGGGTGCGCGATTTTGCCGAAGTGCGGGCGGGCGGCGTGGTGACGGCAGCAGTGGCCAGCGCGGCGCTGGACATGCTGAGCGTGGACGCCGAAGGCTTCGATGTGATGGATCGCCGTCTGCTGGAGTCAATCATCACCCACTTTGGCGGCGGCCCCGTGGGTGTTGATTCGCTCGCC
>CAZVMA010000096.1:5608-5901 GCA_964628545.1 uncultured Pseudomonadales bacterium
TCGAACCCTTCCTGATTCAGCAAGGGTTCTTGATGCGTACGCCGCGCGGCAGGGTGGCCACCCCGCGCGCCTATCTGCATTTCGGCCTGACGCCCCCGGACGGCGACGCGCAGCGAGGGCCGCAGGTGGTCCCGCAGCGGGGCCTGGAACTGGATTGAGGAGTTTCACATGCCCGAACAATTATCCGTAATCGAGCTGGTCAGCGAAGCCAGCTTCGTTGTGCAGCTGGTCATGCTGTCGCTGGTGCTGGCATCGGTGACCTCGTGGGTGATGATCTTTCAGCGCAGCTTTTT
>CAZVMA010000096.1:5914-8418 GCA_964628545.1 uncultured Pseudomonadales bacterium
CCAGGTCGAGCGCGACCTGAACGATTTTGAAAACCACTTCTGGTCCGGCATCGACCTGCGCGAACTCCAGGACGAACTGGAAGGCGCCGAGACGCTGACGCCCGTGGAGAACGTGTTCGTGGCGGGCTTCAAGGAATACACGCGGCTCTCTGAGACCACGCGCAATGAGCCCGACGCCATCATGCAGGGCGTCCAGCGGGCGATGCGAATCGCGCTGACGCGCGAAGGCGAGCGACTGGAGACGCACCTCGCGTTTCTGGCGACGGTTGGATCCACCAGCCCGTACGTCGGTCTGTTTGGTACCGTCTGGGGCATCATGAATTCGTTCCGCAGTCTCGCGAATCTGAAGCAGGCGACGCTGGCGTCGGTGGCACCGGGCATTTCCGAAGCGCTGATCGCAACCGCGATCGGCCTGTTTGCCGCGATCCCCGCGGTGATTGCCTACAACCGGTTCTCGGCGCGGGTGGATGCCTTGATGAAGCGGCACGAGGCCTTTGCCGATGAGCTGACCGCCATTCTGCACCGCGTCGCCCACGCGCGGCAGGCATGATCGGGCGTCCTGCTCGCAGATGCCTGTGCACGCATATGACTGACCGCTGGCACAACCCGGATCGAGCGCAGGAGCGAGGGAGAAATCATGGCTGAACGGCGCCGCCCGATGTCCGACATCAACGTCGTGCCGTATATCGACGTCATGCTGGTGCTGCTGGTGATCTTCATGGCGACGGCACCGCTGCTGACGCAGGGCGTGGTGGTGGATCTACCGGATGCGGCTTCGGAACCCGTGCCGGAAGATCAGCAGGATCCGCTGGTGGTCTCGGTTCGAGCTGATGGCGCCATCTTCGTCAATATCGGCATCAGCGCCGATACGGGCGACGGTACTCAGGTCACGCCCGCGTCGCTTGGCGATCAGGCGGGCAGAATCATCAGCGCGCGCCCCGAGGTGCCGGTGTACGTGCGCGCCGATCATGCGCTGGCGTATGGGCAGGTCGTCGAGATCATGACTGTGCTGCAGCAGTCCGGGGCCAAAAGCGTCGGTCTGATCACCGATCCGCCTGCAGGAGGCGCAGGCTGACCCATGATGCCGGACGGGATGCGCGCCTACGGCCTGCCATTTGCGCTGGCGCTTGCGCTGCACGCGGCGGTGCTGGCGGCGCTCGTCTATCGGTTTGGCCCGCCGGATGCGACGGTGCGCGAGATTCGTCCGCAGATTATCACCGCCACCCTGGTAGTGATGGAGTCGAGCAGCGCCGGGCGCGCAGCGCCGCCCCCTGCGCCGAGACCCGAACCCAAGCCCCAGCCCAAGCCGGAACCCAAGCCAAAGCCTGAGCCCAAGCCGAAACCCGAGCCCAAACCCGAGCCCAAACCCGAGCCCAAACCCGAGCCCAAACCTGAGCCCAAACCTGAGGCCAAACCCGAGCCCAAACCCGAGCCGAAGCCCGAGCCCAAACCTGAGCCCAAACCTGAGGCCAAACCCGAGCCCAAACCTGAGCCCAAACCTGAGCCCAAGCCGGAACCCAAGCCGGAACCCAAGCCTGACGCGGCTGAGCTGGCGCGGCAGGAGCGGCTGAAGACGCTGGCCGACTCTTCATTCCTGAACGCGCTGGAGAACGAGGCCCAGTCGCTCGCGGATACGCCTGAACAGGCGGCATCCGGCAGCGATACCGATGCGCCGGCCGCGATGTCGTTCCGGGACGGTATCTACCAGGCGGTCAAGAACAACTGGTCGCGTCCGCCGTCTGCGCGCAACGGTATGGAGGCCACCCTGCTGGTTGAACTGGTGCCCACGGGCGATGTGGTCAACGTGTCGGTTGTGCGTTCCAGCGGCGATGCCGCATTCGATCGTTCGGCCGAGGCTGCCATCCGCGCGGCGCGGCGTTTTCAGGTCCCCACCGAATCGGCGCTGTTTGAACGATACTTTCGCCGGTTTACCCTGTTGTTCCGTCCAGAGGATCTGTTGCGGTGATGAGAAGACTGACCCTGAGCTGGCTGTGCCTGTCGCTGTCCTGGCTGCTGCCGATGTCGGCGCTGGCCGCCGAGAGCCTGGACGCGATCATTATCGACTCGGGTGCCGACCGGCAGACGCGCATCGCCATCGTGCCGTTTGGGCAGGGCCCGGAGTTCGCCAACCAGCAGCCCATGGCGGATATCATCGGTTTTGATCTGTCGCGAAGCGGCCAGTTTGCGCCGTTGCCGAAGCAGAACATGCTGTCGTACCCCACCGAGCCGAAAGACGTTTTCATGCGCGACTGGCGTGTGCTCGGCGTCGAGTACGTGGCGGTCGGTTCGGTCGTGTCCGGCGCCAACGGCGCGCTCAGTGCCCGCTACCATCTGTTCGATGTGGTGAACGAGCGCCAGCTGCTGTCCGAGCAGGTCACGGGTCAGCGGCGGCAGTGGCGAGACGTGGCGCATCGGGTCTCCGATCGCCTCTACGAGGCGATCACCGGCATTCGCGGCGCGTTTTCGACCAAGATCCTCTACGTGCTGGCCCGCCATATCGGCAC
>CAZVMA010000097.1:0-8366 GCA_964628545.1 uncultured Pseudomonadales bacterium
TCCATGCCAACTCGATCCATGCCAACTCGATCGAGGCCAAGTGAATTAAGGAGGGGAACAATGCAGTTCGGTGCCGTGTTGCCGCACAACGAGATCGGAACCGATCCGGGCGCGATGCGCGCCTGGGCGCAGGGGGTGGAGGCGCTCGGCGCGACGCATATCCTGATTTACGACCACGTGCTTGGCGCCGATCCGAATCGACCCGGCGGCTGGAAGGGCGGCTACGACAAGGACACCGCGTTTCATGAGCCGCTGACGACCTTTGCCTTCATCGCGGCCGTGACCGAGCGCATCGAGATGATGTCGACGGTACTGATTCTGCCGCAGCGCCAGACCGCACTGGTAGCCAAACAGGTCGCGCAACTGGCATTGCTGTCGGGCAACCGTTTCCGGCTTGGCATTGGCACCGGCTGGAACACCATCGAGTACGAAGCGCTGGGCGTGCCGTTCGCGGAGCGGGGGCGGCGCCAGCAGGAGCAGGTCGATCTGCTGCGGCATCTATGGACCGAGGATTCCCTGAATTTCGACGGTGATTTCCATCGCGTCGATCGCGCCAGCATCAACCCGAGACCCAGCAAGCCCGTGCCGGTCTGGTTCGGCGGCTCGGCGCCCGCGCTGCTGGCGCGCTGCGCGCGACAGGGCGACGGCTGGATCCCGCTGATGGGCGCAAATGAGGCCGCCCGCCAGTGCATTGAGACGATCCGCGCGCACCGCGCCGCAGTAGGGCGCGGCATGTCCGATTTCGGCATTCAGGCCCAAGCCCAGTTTCGCGGCGGCACACCCGAGCGCTGGCGCACCCATGCGACCGCCTGGCGAGACATGGGCGCCACACACATGGCGCTGGCTACGCACAACGCAGGCGCTGTGGGCGTCGACGGTCACCTGCGCCGTCTCGGCCAATATCTCGACGCCGTCAGCGACGCCCTCAGCTGAGGTGCGAGCCCGGCGCGTCCGAGTCGACCGCACGCATGAAATCCGCGCGGTCACCGGATGCTGCCGCAGCGCCGGGCGCAGGGATCTCGCACACACGTTCCGGCACGTCGTCGAACTCGAGCCGCAGCGCCCGGCAGATGGTCGCGTGCATGTCGTACAGCGTCACGACATAGGTCAATTCCAGCAGTTCGCGGTCGGACAGATGCTGCTTCAGCGCGTCGAACAGACCATCGGGCGTGCGCCCTCCTTCGAGCACGAGACAATCGGTGAACGCGAGCACCAGCCGCTCGAGTTCGTCGAAACAGTTGGCCGCGGACCAGTGCGGGATCGCGGCAATCTGATCCTCGCCAAAGCCGAGACCCCGCATCGCCTTGCAGTGCTGCGAAAAAACGAACTGGCTGCCGCGCGCGTAGCCCGCACGGCACTGGCCGAGCTCACGCAGCCGCGGGTCGAGTTCGCGGCGCTCGCTGCGATAGAACCGGAAGCCCGCCACGGCGTGCTCGAAGCAGTCGGGGACCAACGCGAACACCGTCCACCAGTTGCCCGGGGTGCCGGTCTCGGTGCCCGGAGAGGCGACCGGGTCGCGATCTCCGAACAGAAATTGGTACATCCGGCGGATGGGCTCCGGCGCTTCAGCGGCAGAGACTTGTGCAAGGCGCGGCATAGCTGGGCTCCCGGTGGCGACGCGGGTCGCGTCATGCCGCCGTTGTACGCCTGGCCGGGCGCGTGCACCAGCGCGGGGTATCGCTCAGCCGGCGAAGGCCGTGTCTGCCTGTTCGTGCTCGGCGAACAGAAACGTGCGCACGCTGGCCACCGTGTCGTCACTGGGGGACAGACGGGCAAGGGCGCTCACCAACAGTTCCGCCTCAATTTCGGCCGCAAAGACCGAGTCGAACGGCCCGAGCTCCACACCCTCGCGGGTGCGCACGAAAACGCCATCCTGACGCACGGCAATCCGCGATGAGCGGAAGTAGAGCCGGTCGCCGCCGTCTGTGCGTCGCAAGTCACGAAACCGGCTCGAGTTTGACCGGATCGTGAGATCCTGTTTAGTCATGCTTTGGCTGGTCATGATGCCTCCGTTCTCAGCCTCTTGGTCTGCCGGAACCCGAAACAACGGTCACATCGAACACCCTGATGTTCTGTTACGCCAAAATAGTAATTCTAGTTGTCATATATATGCAAGTTTTCTTTACCTACTGGCCGCTAACTGACCATCATGCACAAGTCTGATCGGGGCGCGCCCACGGCTTTCGGCTGGTACCTCAGCAGCGCCAGCGTCTGGATGGCGGGCATGAGCCTGCAGGGCTTTCTGTTCAGCTGGATGCTGGTCGGCATTCTGGAAGCGCCCGCCGACGCAGTCGGTCTGGCACGGACGCTGGCGGAATTTCCGCCGCTGCTGATTCTGCTGCTCGGCGGCTTGCTGGGCGATCGGGTGGACGGGCGACGGCTGCTGCTCGTCATGCAGGTGGCCATGGTGCTGCCACCCCTCGCGTTAGCGGCGCTGGCCGGCGCGGATCGGCTGGACTACACCTCGGTGGTGCTGTTCGGAGTTGTTTTGGCCAGCATCCAGGCGCTGACCGACCCGGCGCGTCAAGCCATCCTGAACCGGGTTACCGAGCTGGACACCCAGCGCGCGGTGACCATCACCGCGATCGCCACGACGCTGGTCGGGATGGGAGGTTTCTGGCTTGGCGGCCAGCTGGAAACCATCGGGCTGCCGCTGCTGTTGATGCTGCAGGCGCTTCTGTTCCTGCTTGGGGCACCCGTCACGGCGCGGCTACCGCCGTTGCCGCCGGCAGCGGGCCTCGAGCGACAGCGGTTCACGGCCGGCCTTCGGGCGATTCGGTCGAGCGTGCTGCTGCGAGACCTGGTGGCGCTGAACTTTGTGTCGAGCCTGTTCAATGCCGGCGCCTACATCGTGGTGCTGCCATTCATCGTCAAGACCGTCTATGGCGGCTCCGCCGAGCTCTTCGCGACCGTGCTGCTGGCATTCACTGCAGGTAGCGTGGGTTCCAACCTGGTGCTGCTTGGCGTGATGCCGCTCAAGCGTCCGGTGCGTCTGCTGCTGCTCATGCAGCCTACACGGGCTTTGCTCTTGCTCGCGCTGCTGGTGGAACCACCACAGTGGCTGTTCCTGCTGCTGCTGTTCGGCTGGGGACTGAACACCGGAGTGACCAGCACGCTGGTCCGGACCACGATTCAGGAGCAAGCACCCGACGCGACGCGCGCCCAGATTCTGTCCATCCTGCAGTTCAGCTTCATGATCGCGGTGCCGATCAGTTCAGCGCTGCTGGGCCTGCTGGTCGCAGACACGGAGCCGCTGGTCGGACTGTGGCCCGGCGTCGCGATGTCGCTCGCCCTGTTCGTCTACGGTTTCAGCCGGCCGGCACTTCGTGACTATCGGGCACCGATTCCGGGTCGCTGATGTAGCGGGCAACCAGCTCCGGATCTTCCATCGGAATAAAGTGGGTGTGATCCGGCAAAAAGACGTCGCGGCCGCGCGGAAAGCGGCTCGCCAGTTCGGGCCAGGTGGGCGACTTGGAAAAGTCCATCACGCTGGTGTCGCCGGGCGCCCGCGGCGGCGCGCGCAGCACGGTCACCGGCACCTGCACGCGCGCGACTTCGGAATGAATCTCGACCCGCGCGCTGCCCATGTAGATGGTGGCCTCGACCACACCCGGGCAGGCCAGCTTATAGCCACCCGAGGGCTCGGGCAGTAGCCCATGCTGACAGTAGTCAGCCAGCACGGCGGGCTGCCAGCGGGCGAAGGGTAGCCGATCGGCAAACCGAGCCTGCATCTCTGCCGGGCTTGACCAGCGGGCGCGACGGCGCGCCACCGGATGCTCCTCCGGCGATGCAAAGGTCTGGTGCCGCGCCGCGGCATAGGCATCGGGACTCATGATCACTGGATCGACCAGCAGCAGCCGGGCAAAGGCTTCGGGCGCATGTGCCGCTACGTGAGCGACACAGTGGCCGCCCATCGAGTGCCCGACGCCAACCGCATCCCGGATATTCTCCGCCGCTACGAACCCAAGCAGATCCGCACCAAACGTCTGCCAGTTGTAGGGCGGCGTCTTGTCGCTGCGGCCGTGGCCGCGCATGTCGATCGCCAGCACGTGGAGGTCGTCTGGCAGCGCCCGAACCACCTGGTCCCAGCAGCGCGCGTGAAAGCCGGTCGCGTGCACCAGCAGCACCTGCGGCGCTCCCCGTCGACCCCATTCGAACCAGCACAGGCGGACGCCGTCGCGCTCGAATTCCCGACGGACCGGTTGTCCCTGCATCTGCCTTCCTCGCCACACCTGCGCCCGCGGCGCATGGTATGCCCGGGCACCCGGTTTCGCTACACTGCGGGCCCTGAACCGACCACGGCAGATCCCGGGTGGCGCAGCCCCTGACCCAAACCCGAACCAAGTCCGACATCGTCTCGTCCGAGACCGAACGACTGATTCTGGTTGATGCTGACGACCAGGCGGTCGGCGAACTGGACAAGTCGGCCTGCCATGACGCCGATGGCGTCCTGCATCGCGCCTTCTCCGCCTTCGTCTTTAATGCAGCGGGGCAACTGTTGCTCCAGCGTCGGGCATCCGGAAAACGCCTGTGGCCTGATACCTGGTCGAACAGCTGCTGCTCGCACCCGCGCGCTGGCGAGGTGCTGGAGGATGCGGTCGCACGCCGGGTCGAACAGGAGCTCGGGCTGCGGATCGACGCCGAGTTCATCTACAAGTTCCAATATCATGCGCGCTACCGCGACATCGGCAGCGAACGCGAGCTGTGCTCGGTCTTTCTGGCCTGCTCAACACAAACACCGGTGATCAACACCACCGAAATCGGCGCCTGGCGCTGGATCGACGCTGCGGCGCTGGATGCCGAGCTGGCACAGCCCGACAGTCCGTTTACACCCTGGCTTCGCCTCGAGTGGGCTAGCCTGCGCAGCACCTACGCGGATCGTCTCCGCAACTACGGTGTCGCACCGCTTCGACAGGACGCTGCCCCATGAGCACGATTGGCAACCGAACCGGCATCGGCATCAGCGGCTTCGCCGCCTATCTGCCCCGCTACCGCGTCCGGCTGGAAGACTGGTGCGCATGGACCGGCGACAGCTGGGACAAGGTGCGCAGCGTAGTCGGCAGCGGCTTTCGGATGCGCGGCCCGGATGAGAACGCCTACACCATGGCCGCGACGGCTGCCCTGCGGCTGATCGACCAGTACGATCTCGATCCAGGCCGCATCGGCTTTCTGGCTCTCGGCACCGAGTCGAGCACCGACAACTCTGCCGGCGCCGTCATCGTCAAGGGGATGCTGAACGATGCGCTGCGCGCGCAGGGTCGAGCGCCCATCGCGCGCGCATGTGAGGTGCCGGAATTCAAGCACGCGTGCCTCGGCGGCATCTACGCGCTGAAGGCGGCGGCGCGGTATCTGGCGCTCGACGGCCGCGACCGGCACGCCATCGTGGTATCCGCCGATGTCGCGGAGTACGCGCGCGGCACGTCCGGCGAACCCACCCAGGGGGCCGGTGCCATCGCCACCCTGCTCACCTGCGAACCGACCATGCTCGATCTCGAGCTGCCGCTCGCCGGCAGCGCGTCCGATTATCGCGGTCCGGATTTCCGCAAACCGTTCCTGCGCTTCATGTCGCAAACCCCGGGGGCCTACGCGCAGCCGCGCGATTTTCCCGTGTTCAACGGCAAGTACTCGACCACCTGTTACGTCGACGAGGTGTTGGCCGCCGCGCGCGATATGTTCGGCCGGGTCGCCTCCCGATGCAGCCCCGCGCCAAGGCCCGCCGAGTTCCTGCGTGCCTTGTCTGGCATATTCCTGCATCGCCCCTATCAGCGCATGGCGGAAACGGGGCTGATCATGAGCTACCTGCTGGCGCTGGCGCTCGGCGACGCCGCCGATCACGACGAGCTGGCGCATCACGCGGCAGCCGCCAACGTGCCGGTTGCGAATCTGGCCGCCGAACTGCTGGCCGACCCGGACGTGTTCAGCCTGGTGCGTGAGGAACGCCTGGGCACCGAGCTCTATCCACTCGCTGGCGAGGTTGCGCGAGCATTCCGGGGCACCGCGCAGTTCCAGGCCCTGATGACCACGCTCGGGCGCGAGGCCGTGCAGGACATCGGCAATCTCTACACCGCCTCCCTGCCGGCCTGGCTGGCGGCCGGCATGGAGGAAGCCGCATCCGAGGGCGAGGCGCTTACTGGAACGCGCATCCTGGCGCTTGGCTACGGCAGTGGCGATGCGGCAGAGGCCATTCCCATGCAGGTGCAGCCGGACTGGCAGTCAGCGGCCAGCCGCATCGGTTTTGCAGCCGCGCTGGCTGATGCCATCGATCTCGACCAGAGTGCCTACGAGAGCCTGCACGAGGGTGTCGGGTGCACGCCGCCCGGACAACGCGCGGCAGGCGTGTTCTACATCGACCGCGTGGGCAGCCGCAGCGCCCATTTCGATGACGCGGGCATCGAGTACTACCGCTACCAGGTCTGATCAGCGCCGCGCGAACTCAAGAATCCGCGCATCGGAATGCGCGAGCCAACGCAGGCGCGCCAGCAGCACCACGCTTGCAACCAGCAGCGCGACGCAGAACCCAACCCAGAAGCCTTTCACGCCTTCCAGGTCGGGCACCGGGACCCAGCCGAGGCCGAGCGCGACCCCGACCGGCATCCCGACCAGCCAGTACGCCACCAGCGCGATCAGCATCGGCATGCGCGTGTCCTTGAAGCCACGCAGCGAACCGATAGCGGTAGCTTGGGTATCGTCAACCAGCTGCCAGAGCGCGACGAAAAACATCAGCTCGACGGCCAGCGCCAGCACGCCGGGCTCGGAGGTATAGAGGCCCGCGATGGCCTCGCGAAAAGCCAGCACCACCGTGGCGCTGGCCAAGGCGAAGACGATCACCGAGCCAACCGCGAGCCCGGCACTTCGCCGTGCCGCCGGCAGATTTCGACTACCGACATGGAAGCCAATTCGGATCGAGGCAGCAATGCCGACCGCCATCGGAATCATGAATGCGATACCGCCCAGGTTCATGGCGATCTGATGCGCGGCGACCGCCTCGACCCCGAACCGTCCGACCAGAATCGCCACCAGCGAAAACATGCCGAACTCGAGAAAGCCGGTGATGCCGATCGGGACGCCCAGTCGAACCAGACGGCCGATCCCGCTCAGGTTCGGCCACGAAAACGCGGCAAAGACGCCCGTGCTGCGCAGCCGGGAGCGCGCAACGATGACGATCATGGCCAGCAGTTCCACCCAGATGATCACGGCGCTGGCCCAGCCGCAGCCCGGTCCACCCATGGCGGGGATACTGATCGGTCCGAACGACCATCCGTGCATAAAGACGTGATTCAGGGGTATCTTGAGCAACAGGCCGCCAAACGCGATGATCATCGCCGGCAGCGTCCAGGACATGCCTTCGCACAGATAACGCAGGATGGCGTAACCGAACAGCGGCAACACGCCCCAGACCATGCCTTCGAGATACGCCACGGCGACTGGAATCGCCTCGGCATCAACGCCCAGCAATCCGTAGAACGACGAGACCTGGGTCAGCAAAACCGTCACCAGCAGCGCGAACAACAAACCGAGCCACGCTGCCTGCCGCACAACCTCGCCCGCCCCCGCGTGCGCCCGAGCGCCGTGCAGGTGAGCAACCGTCGGCGTCAACGCCATCAGGATACCGGTGCAGAGGAAGGTGATCGGCCAATAGACGTTCTGCCCCAAAGCGACGCCGGCCAGATCGGCTGCGCTGACGTGACCGGCCATGACCGTATCGACCACGCCCATGCCCATCTGCGACAACTGGGTGAGGATGATCGGCGCTGCAAGCCGCAGCAGCGCAGCGAATTCAGTGCGGATCACGAGGCGGCTCCGGTCGGCAGGCCGCATAGTGTACACCCCCGATGAGAATCATTTTCATATACGGAAACTTCGCGGATGAAGCTCTTGATAGCTGGCATCTATCGTGCCGATAGCAATTTTTGACTGGTCAGCGACCGGCCGATCCCTATACTGCCGGCACGCTGGTGGGGGGAAGCACCCGACCGCGGCAGACGCACCGGTAGCAGCCGGCCGTCGGGCAACGACCCCAACGGGTTCGTTACTTCTCTGATCAGCAGAGACTTGTCGACAGAGTCCCAACAACAGATCAAGCACGAGGCACAGCCGTCATGCATCTGAAAGACAGCAAGACCATGCAGAACCTGAAGGACGCCTTCGCCGGCGAATCCCAGGCCAACCGCCGTTACCTGTACTTCGCCGCAAAGGCTGACGTCGAGGGCGAGAACGACGTCGCCGCCGTATTCCGCTCCACCGCGGAAGGCGAAACCGGACATGCGCACGGACACCTCGAGTACCTCGAGGCCGTCGGTGACCCGGCCACCGGTCTGCCGATTGGCGCCACGCGCGACAACCTGCGCGCCGCCATTGCTGGCGAA
>CAZVMA010000098.1:0-405 GCA_964628545.1 uncultured Pseudomonadales bacterium
ATACCCCAATCAAGCGCGGCCAGAAGTTCGTGCCCGACCTGCGGGTCACCGCCATCAAGGACGGCATCAAGGCGCGCGCGTCTACGGCGGCGCCGACCGGCCGAAAACCCGCCTGGCTGCGGGTTCGAGTCGGCGGCGGCGAGCGCTACCAGGCCGTTCGCGAGACCGTGCGTACCCATCGGCTGTCTACGGTCTGCGAAGAATCGCATTGCCCGAATATCGGCGAGTGCTGGAACAACGGCACCGCCACCATCATGCTGATGGGCGCTGTATGTACCCGCGCGTGCCGCTTCTGCGCGGTGGACACCGGCAACCCGCACGGCTGGCTGGATCCGAACGAACCGGCGAACGCGGCGGAATCCGTGCGGCTGATGGGTCTTCGCTACGTGGTCCTGACATCTGTCG
>CAZVMA010000098.1:415-8355 GCA_964628545.1 uncultured Pseudomonadales bacterium
CGACCTGACCGACGGCGGCGCCGCCCACTACGCGGCCTGCATCCGGGCGATCAAGCGGGTGAATCCCGAGACCGCCGTGGAAGCGCTGACACCGGACTTCAGCGGCGACCCCGCCGCTGTCGCAACGGTAATCGAGAGCGGCCTCGACGTGTTCGCGCAGAACCTGGAGACCGTGTCGCGCCTGACGCACGAGGTCCGCGACGCCCGCGCCGGCTATCAACAAACGCTGGACGTCCTCGCCTTTGCGAAACGCCATAGACCTGGCGTGCTGACCAAATCCAGCCTGATGCTCGGGCTGGGTGAAACCGACGACGAGGTTCGCGCCGCGCTGCGAGATCTGCGCGCCCACGCTGTGGATATCGTCACCCTGGGGCAATATCTGCGGCCAACCGCCCACCATCTGCCGGTAGCGCGCTGGGTGACGCCGGAGGCGTTCGACGACTTCCGGAACTTCGGGTTGTCGCTTGGCTTCCTCGAGGTCGCTTCGGGGCCTTTGGTGCGCTCGAGCTATCGCGCCGACCGCGTGATGGAACGCAACAATCTGGGCCTGGGTCAGATCCCGGTCCGCCAGCTCTGAGACCCAAATATGACCGACGCGTTGATTCAAGTTGCCGAGACGGTAGCGACGCCCATCCAGCTGGTGCGAACCGCCGACGTCCAGCAGTGGCTAGAGACACTGCCGGAGACCGCGCGGCTGTGGGCGGAGCGGGCCGGATTTAAAGGCAAAGCCGGGCAGGTCGCCTGGCTGCCCGGTGCGGGCGGTCTACCAGAACGGGTGGTGGTGGGCTGGGACGGGCGCGACAACCTGTCGACGCTCGGGGCGCTGCCGCTCACCCTGCCCGAGGGCGACTACCAGCTGCTCGCAGCCGCCAGCGCCCTGCAGCTGCTCGGCTGGGCGCTGGGCGCCTACCAGTTCGATCGCTATCGGCCCGTGACCCGAGCACCGGCACGGCTGGTGGTTCCACCGGAGCATGATCTGGACGCGATCGTCGATCTTGCGTTCGCAACTCGACTAGTCCGAGACCTGATCAACACGCCGGCCGCCGATCTGCAGCCTGCGCATCTCGCAGCGGAAGCCGAGGCATTGGCCGAATCCCACGACGCGCCGTGCACCGTGCTGGTGGGCGACGAGCTGCTGGACGGCAACTTCAACACCATCCACGCGGTTGGTCGCGCGGCCCATGACGCACCGCGCCTGATCGACTTCAGCTGGGGGGACCCAACCCATCCGCTCGTCGTATTGGTAGGCAAAGGCGTCTGCTTCGACAGCGGCGGGCTCGATATCAAGCCGCCGAACGGCATGCGCACCATGAAAAAGGACATGGGCGGGGCAGCGATCGTGCTTGGCCTCGCGCACTTGGTGATGGCGGCCAAACTGCCCGTGCGCCTGCGCGTGCTCATCCCCGCGGTGGAGAACGCAATCGACGGCAACGCCTTCCGGCCGGGCGACGTGATCGCTACGTGGAAGGGCCTCACCGTCGAAATCGACAATACCGACGCCGAGGGCCGGCTGATTCTGTGCGACGCGCTGGCGCTGGGCGCCGCCGACAAGCCAGCATTGATCGTGGATTTTGCTACCCTGACCGGCGCTGCACGCTCCGCCGTAGGCACGGAACTGGCCGCCATGTTCTGCAACGACGACGCAATAGCCGATGCCATCGCCGCTGCGGGCACGCGGGTGGATGATCCCGTCTGGCGTATGCCGCTGTTCGAACCCTACGCGGCCATGCTCGAAAGCAAAATCGCCGATCTCGTGAATTCCGCAAGCTCGCCCTACGCCGGGGCCATCACCGCCGCGCTGTTTCTGGAACGCTTCGTCGACAGCTGCCCGTGGGTGCACTTCGACGTGATGGCCTGGAACGTTCGCGCGCGTCCAGGGCGTCCAGAGGGCGGCGAGGCCATGGGGATGCGCGCCGTGTTCGAGTATCTGCGTGAGCGCTTTCGGCCGTGAGCGCGTCATCAGAGCGGTCGGCGAACGTTCCGAGTTTCGCCGATCTTGAAGGCGCGCCAGTCGGTACATCGGTTGCGCTTGGCGCGGCGCTAGACGCCCTTCGCTACGACGCGAACGGCCTGATCCCGGCCATTGCACAAGATGCTGCCAGCGGCCAGGTGCTGATGCTGGCGTGGATGAATCGGGCGTCAATCGAGCGCACGCTGGCTGAGGGCTATGTGTGCTACTGGTCGCGCTCCCGACAGGCGTTCTGGCGCAAGGGCGAAACTTCGGGGCACCTGCAGCGGCTGATTGAACTTCGAGTCGATTGCGATGGCGACGCCGTGCTGGTTCGCGTGGAGCAGACCGGTCCTGCGTGTCACACGGATCGGCCGAGCTGCTTTTATCTCGCGGCGCAAACCGCCGGTACCGCCGTTCTTCGAGTGACCGACGCGCCGGTCCGCTGAATCCGCATCCTGCCGGAGCTACTGATGGAATTGTTTCTGCACAACACGCAGAGCGGACGCAAGTCGCGCTTCGAACCCGAGGATCCGGCGCGCGTCACCGTGTACGTCTGCGGCCCCACCGTCTACAACCTGGTGCACATCGGCAACGGCCGGCCGGCAGTGGTGTTCGACGTGCTGTTCCGACTGCTGCGCGCGCTGTATCCGCGCGTGGATTACGCGCGCAACATCACGGACATCGACGACAAGATCAATGCCGCGGCGCGTGCCGAGGGCGAGCCCATCGGCGTCTTGACAGAGCGCTTCACGGCCGCGTACCGGGAAGACGTACTCGCGCTAGGCGTGCTGCCGCCCACGGTCGAGCCGCGGGCTACCGGGCACATCGACGAGATCATCGCGATGATCACCACGCTGATCGAAAAAGGTCACGGCTATGCGGCAGAGGGTCACGTGCTGTTTCACGTGCCCTCGGACCCGGAGTACGGCAGCCTGTCTCACCGACCGCTGGAAGAGATGCTCGACGGTGCGCGCGTCGAAGTTGCGCCGTACAAGCGCGACGCCAAGGACTTCGTGCTCTGGAAACCGTCGCCGCCCGACCTGCCGGGCTGGGACAGTCCCTGGGGACGCGGCCGACCCGGCTGGCATATCGAGTGCTCAGCCATGATCCTGCGGCACTTGGGCACCCGCATCGACATCCACGGCGGCGGCTCGGATCTTGCGTTTCCGCACCACGAAAACGAGGCCGCGCAAAGCCGCTGCGCCAACGGCACGCATCCCTGCGTGAACTACTGGCTGCACAACGGCATGCTGACCTTGGGCGCAGAGAAGATGTCGAAATCGCTCGGCAACATCGTCACCATCCGCGAGCTGCGCGCGCGCTGGTCCGGCGAGGTGCTGCGCTACGCCCTGTTGTCCGGACACTATCGATCGCAGCTGGTCTGGTCCGACGACCTGCTGCGGCAATCGGCAACCAGTCTTGACCGTCTGTATCAGGCCGTGCGCGTCAGCGCCGATACAGCGGACAGCCGCACGGCGGAAGCGTTTGCCGCAAGCCGCGCGGATGTATTTCCCGAGGGCGTGATGGCGGCTCTGTGCGATGACCTGAACACACCCGAGGCGCTGGCGGCGCTGCACCAGCTCGCCGGCGAGATCCACCGCGCAACGGACCCCGCGGTACGCAGCACGCTGCGCGCGGCGCTGCTGGCCGGAGGCTGGTTGCTCGGCATCCTCACCGAACCCGTTGACAGCCATTTCAGCGCCAGAGCATCGGTATCGGCCGCAGAAGTCGAAGGGCTGATCTAGGCCCGTGCGGCCGCACGCAAACGGGGAGACTATGCCGCCGCCGACACAATCAGGAAGGATCTGCTGCAGCGCGGGATCGAGCTCGAGGACACGCGGCAGGGCACGCGCTGGCGGGTTATCGACCGTTGAGCGATCTGTCGATCGGCATTGTCGGTGCCGGTCCAGGCGGCCTTACGCTCGCGCTCGCCTGCCGCCACGCCGGGTTGCAGAACGTCACGGGCTACGAACAGACGGCAACGCTAGAGACGGTGGACGCAGGCGTGCCGCTGTCGCCGAACGCCAGCCGGGTACTGATCACGCTGGGGCTGCGCGACGCGCTGACCGCTGCCGCGTTCAGTCCGCAGGCCATCCATTTCCGTTCCGCCCAAAGCGGCTATCTGATTGCCCTGCGCCCGCTTGGACGCGTGGCTGCAGAACGCTACGGGGCGCCCCACTGGCATGTCCATCGCGGCGACCTGAACGAGATCCTGCACGCGCGCGCGGCGGCCATCGGGGTACCGGTGCGCACCGGGCACGCGCTGCGCAGTTTGCGGCAGGATGCGGCCGGGGTAGATCTGGAGTTCGAGCCCCCCGGGGTCGCCGAAGCACGACATGACATCGTGATCGGCTGCGACGGCATCCGCTCATCGGTACGCGCCGCTGCGTTCGGCCCCACCCGCCCCCGCTTCACCGGCCATTTTGCCTGGCAGGGCCTTGTTCCCGTCGAACGGCTGCCGAAACAACTGATCGAACCCGTCGTGACGGCCTGGCTCGGGCCCCGCCGCCACTTCGTGAATGACTACGTTCGCGGCGGCGCGCTGGTGAATTTCGTTAGCGTGGTCGAAAGTGCGGACGCGGGCCCGGACGCCGACAACGAAACCGTTTGGCGCGAGCCGGGCGATCCCAAAGTACTCGCCCGGGAATTTGCGGGCTGGCATCCGCTGGTTCGACGCATCATCGAGTCGGCTGACGAGGTGAACCGCTGGGCGCTGCACGATCCTGCGCCTCTGTCTGCGTGGCACAGCAGCCGGATCGCGCTGCTGGGGGATGCGTGTCACCCGATGCTGCCCTATCTGGCACAGGGGGCCGCAATGGCCATCGAGGATGCATGGGTGCTTGCGCGCATGCTCGATCAGTGGGAAGAGGCGCCTGCCGAAGGTCTGGCCGATTACAGCCGCTATCGGCTGCCGCGGGCCACCCGCGTGCAGGCCGCATCCCGCGCCGAGGGCGTCGAATTCAACCTCAGCGATCGCTGGCAGATCCTGAGACGCAACCTGAAACTCGGCTTCGGCAGCCGCTATCTGCCGGAATTCGCCATGCAGCGGCTCGACTGGCTGCACGGGTACGATTGCGTCAAGGGCTTCCACTGACGCGGCGCACGCCTATAATCCGCGCGCCGCGCCGCTTCGCGCGGCAGGATCAAGGTGTACGGGAAGCCGGTGTGAATCCGGCACTGCCCCCGCAACGGTAACGGCGGGGCGTCGTCCAGCATGCCACTGCGCGCCACTAGCCGCGCGCGGGAAGGCGGATGACGCTGCGATCTGCCGAAGTCCGGAGACCGGCCTCGATCTGCCGTTCATTGACCGTCCGGGGTGCGACGGTTCACCGGAGCTCCGTCCATGATCCGATCGATCGCTCGAGCGGCGCTAGCCGCTGTCCTGTGTCTTACGGCCATCCCAGCGTGGCCCGCAGCAACCAACAACACCCTGGAAACCATCGTCGTCACCGCGCACCGCGCGCCGACCACGCAGCCGGTGCTGCCAGTGATCCGCGACGACCTGGAGGCCGCGCCGGCCATCGGCACTGATGCCCTGCGCGATCTGCCGAGCTTCGCCATCAGCCAATCCGGCAGTCTCGGCAGCCTGACCCAGGTGCGCGTCCGCGGGTCTGAAGCCAATCACCTGCTGGTGCTGGTCGACGGCCTCGACGTCATGGACCCGACCACAGATGCCGGATTCAACTTCGCCAACCTGAATCTGTCGGGCATCAGCCGGCTCGAGTTCCTGCCAGGCGCGCAAAGCGCGATCTGGGGTAACCAGGCCCTGGCCGGGGTGCTGCAGCTCAGTACCGAGCCTGCGAGACGCATTCGACGCATCGACACCGAGCGCGGCAGCTACGAAACCGGTTACGGCAGCCTGCAGCTGGCCGACAGCGGCGAACGCGGCTACTACAACGTGAGCGTCGCTGACTTCAGCACCGACGGCACCAACATCGCTCGCGCCGGCGACGAAACCGAGCGCTACGAGAACACGGCGTGGTTCGGTGCCGGCGGCATCTACGGCGAGCGCTGGACCCTGCGCGCCCTGCACCGACAGGTGAGCACACGTTCCGATTTCGACCCAACGCCGTTTCCGGACTACCTGCCCGCGGATGGCGACAGCGTGAATACCCATGAGGAGCAGCTGACCGCAGCTACCCTGGAAGTTCGGGGCGAGGAGCGCCCCTGGATGCAGCGTCTGAGCGTTTCGCGCTTTGTCACCGACAACAGCACGGAGACGGATGACCTGCGCGAAGCCGCCACCGATGGCCGTCGTGTGCTGGTGACCAGCGTCACCGACGTACCGATCGGCTCGCGCCAGCAGGTGATCGCGCTGCTGGAGTATCGCGAAGAGCGCTTCGAGCAGTGGGGTGTGGCCAGCTTCTTCGGAGACCCAAATCAGCGCCAGACGCTGGACACGCGCAGTCTCGGACTCGAATACGTCATCCGCCCCGGTAGCGCGTGGCGGCTCTCGGCTTCCGGCCGCCAGGACTGGAACAGCGACTTCGAGGACAGCCGCAGCCTGCGCCTGGCCGCGCACTACGCGTGGCGCCCGGATACCGAGTTCTGGTTGGCCGCCGGTACCGGCATCAAGCAACCAAGCTTCGTCGAGCGCTACGGCTATACGCCCGACAGCTTCATCGGCAACCCGAACCTTGAGGCCGAAGAGAACCGGCACCTCTCGCTCGGCGTCCAGCACGCGCGCGGTCGCAGTATCCACACGCTCGTGCTGTTCCGCGATCAGCTGGAAAACGAAATCAACGGCTTCGCGTTTGTTCCTGCCGTCGGCGGCTTCACGTCGGTGAACGAGGACGGCGACAGCGATCGGGCCGGCGTCGAGTGGGCGTCGACCTGGCAATGGACCGGCGGACAGCTGCGCGTGGGCGCTTCCGCTCTGAACGCGCAGGATTCGGACGGCACGCGCGAGATCCGTCGACCCGGGTGGCAGGCGTTTTCGATGCTGCAGCAGAGCTGGCAGCGCGTGCGTCTCGACGCGGGCCTGTTCCGTCAGGACGAACAGGTCGACTTCGACTTCGCGGCGTGGCCCGCCCGACGTGCCGACCTCGCGGGCTACACGCTTGCGCACGCGGAGCTGTCGGTCGGACTGAGCGACGGGGTGCGTATCGGCGTGCGCGGTAACAACCTGCTGGACGAGACCTACGAGGATATCCTCGGCTACCGCGCGCCGGGTCGCGGCTGGGCCCTGCGCCTACAGGTCGATCTGTAGCGGCCGGAGCGGGCCACCGCTACTGCGTCAACGCGCGAATCGAATTAGGCTCTCCCGCCTCAGGCGGGACGATCCTTGATCGCGTACTGGCGGCGGGCTTCCTGGACCGACAGCTCGAAGGCCGCGTTCGGGTCGTCCAGCAATTGCCGCGTGGCGCCGGCGTGGGCGCGGACCCCAGGCACCTCGCTGGCCATTGCCGCGTTTAGCACCGGTTCGGTGACCTGCGCACCGAGTGCAACCAGCGCGCGGCTGAGCGACAGCTGCAGCGGGCGCCCGCCGCGACCGAACTGGGAAGCCAGTTCCTCAGCCAGACGACCCTTCTGCAGCTCGGGCACCAGCACGACAGCTGCGCGCCAAGCGCTTTGCGCGACGTCATCATTCGGGTCGCGAACGAGCGCGCGAGTGATCGACGGATAGGCGCTCGGATCCCTGACCTTAGACAGCGTGTGCAGCGCTTGACTGCGGGCTTGCGGGCGGTCGCTGCCCAACTCACGGATCAGCCGAGGCACCGTGAAGTGCGCCGGATAACGGGTCAGCGCCCAGGTCAGCATGTCGCGTACGAAGAAGTCAGGCTCCACCGCGCAGCGCGCAATCAGCGCTTCACCAAGGCTTGCGTCCGGCTCAGCGCCGGCGGCCATGGCAGCGCGCAGGCGCTCCGATACGTTCGGAGACGCCAAACCCGACAGTTTCGATACTTCGAATCGGCTCATCGTTGACCCGCCGTCGGATGCCCTGTCTGTCCGTCGCCCGAAGAACCGCAAGCCACTAGACGAGGGGGCG
>CAZVMA010000099.1:0-1155 GCA_964628545.1 uncultured Pseudomonadales bacterium
CAGGCGCGCGGGCACCAGGAAGGAGCAAACAGCATGAACAGCGGCTATAACCCAGAATTCAACCCGACCGGCATCGAAGGTGGTGTCGACACCAACACGCTGCCCTGGATCGACATCCCGGGCGCGCCGGGCCTGGCGGTAAAGCCGCTGCGCGCCAGCAGCGAAAGCGCATTCTTTTCCGTGCTGCTGCGGCTTGCGGCTGGCGCGCGCATCAGCCACTGCGTGTTCCTTGGCGGCATGGATCTGATCATCCTGTCCGGCCGCATGTCGTGCTCTGGTGGCGGTCTCGACAGCCACCTCGAGCCCGGCACCTGGGGTTTCGTGCCGGCCAACACGCGCATCGACGCGTTCGAGGCGCAGGACGACTGCGAGTTTTTGGGCAACTTCTACGGCCCGATCGCGTTCCTGGACGCGACCGGGTCGGTGCGCGGCATGCTGACCGCGCTGGATCTGCAGCAGGCGGCGCGGGATCGCGGCATCGCCCTGATCCCCAACACCCTGGCCGAATGCATGCAGCCACGTCCACGCGCCTATCAGGGCCCCGCCGCCCCGCTGGCGATCGCGGGCACGGGTGCCGGCGCACTGGTGGATGCCGACGCCGCCGCGACCGGGGGGCACGCCGCGCGCGCTTCGCATCCGCACTTCGTCGACACGCGGTCGCTGCCCTGGATCGAGAACCCTGCGGTGCCAGATATGGGCCTGAAGGTGCTGCGAGTCAGCGAGGAAACCGGCATCACCTCGCTGATCGTGCGCCACAACGGGGTTGCCGGACCGCACTATCACCTGGGCGCCGCGGATTTTCTGGTGCTGTCCGGCCGCATCGGCTACCGCGCCGGGCCGCCGGAAGGCTATGGGCCCGGTGTCTGGTTCTACGAGCCCGCCGGGGCGCGTCATGAGGCCACGCAGCGCGTCAGCGCCGAGGATTTGATCTACACGGCAAACGTCTATGGTCCCCTGCAGTTCGACGAGGGCCCCGGCACCCCGATCGTCGCCGTGCAGTCCTGGATGCAGTACAAGGCGATGGCGGACGCTGCCGGCGTCACGCTGGTGCGCAATACCTTCGCCGGCGACACGTCGCTGTTGGCATGGGCGCCTATTGGCAGCGAAGCCGCCCGACTCTGAGGGGCCCGGGTCGCCCGGGTTTGGCGGCTGCCC
>CAZVMA010000099.1:1232-8347 GCA_964628545.1 uncultured Pseudomonadales bacterium
TCGATGATGGCGGCGATGCCCTGGCCGCCGCCGATGCACATGGTTTCGAGCCCGTAGCGGCCCTTGCGGCGCTTCAGCTCATTCAGCATCGTCGCCATGATGCGTCCGCCGGTCGCCCCGATGGGGTGACCGAGCGAGATGCCGGACCCGTTCACGTTCAGCCGTGACGGATCATCCCAGCCCCAGCCCTTCAGCACGGCCAGCACCTGACAGGAGAACGCTTCGTTCAGCTCGACCAGATCGAACTGATCCCAGCTGAAACCGGTTCGTTCGAATAGCTTCTGCACGGCGGGCACGGGCCCGAAACCCATGGTGGCAGGGTGACAGCCGGCCGCCGCCCAGGCGATAAACCAGCCATCAGGCGTCAGGTTCAGCTCCGCGAGCTTGTCTTCGGCCACGATCAGACAGGCAGCGCCCGCGTCATTCTGCTGGCTGGCGTTGCCGGCGGTGGTCACCCCGCCGGACTGTATCGGCTTCAGCTGCGACAGGCTTTCTACGGTGGTGTCGCCGCGCACGCCTTCGTCTCGGTCGAACAGCACGGTACCGCCCTTCTTCTGCAGCACGGGCACCGGCACAATTTCCGCGTCGAACTTGCCCGCGGCCCAGGCCGCGGCCGCGCGCTGCTGGGATCGGGCCGCGTAGGCGTCCGTCTCCTCCCGCGTGATCTGAAACTCGCGCGCAAGGTTCTCCGCGGTCTCGATCATGCCGGAGATCTTCCCGAAGCGCGCCTCGGGCTGCGAACGCTCGCGCCCGCGCGTCAAACGATCGTGCATGGTCACCGAGCCGGAACGTGCGCCGTTGCGCATGTCGAGGCTGTAGTACTCGACGTTCGACATGCTCTCGCAGCCGCCGGCGATGACGCAGTCCGCCACGCCGGTCTGCACCATCATCGCGGCCGTCGCCACCGCCTGCACACCGCTGCCGCAGCGGCGATCGAGATGCATGCCGGGCACGTGCAGGGGCAGCCCTGCCGCAAGGGCCGCCCAACGGCCAATCGCGGGTGCCTCACCGTTCGGGTAGCCCTGCGAGAACACAACATCGTCGATCCGCTCTGGGTCCACCCCCGACTGGTCGACCACCGCCCGGATGATATGCGCACCCAGCGCTTCGGCCGACAGCGACTGCAGCGCGCCCTGAAAGCGCGCCACCGGCGTGCGCAGCGGTTTGACGATGGCGACACGGCGCAATCCGTTCATCGGTCTCTCCAAATTTGACGTGCGTTGACCGGCCTGTTCAGCGCGGTGGTTGGGCTCAGGGCGCTGCGGCCGATGCGGGTTCAGTCTGCCAGCCACCGCCGAGCGCGCGATAGAGTTCGATCACCGCCTGAAGCTCATCTGCGCGCAGCGATGCCAGACGCAGCTGCTGATCAAGCAGCTGCTGGTCCGCGTTCAAGATCTCGAGATAGCTCGACAACCCTTCCTGGTAGCGTGCGCGCGCGAGCGCAGACGCGTCTTCCAGAGCGGCAACCCCGCCCTCCAGGGTTTGCCGAGCCAGGCCGATCTTGGCGTTCGCCACCAGGGCATCGCTGACCTCCCGGTAGGCATTGAGCGCGGCCGCGCGATACTGGTAGAGCGCCTGATCCCGTCGCGCGATAGCGGCTTCGTGATTGGCCCGAATACGCCCGCCCTGAAAGATCGGCGCAAACAGGCTGGGCCGCAGCTGATTGACCGCAGCGTCGTCTTCCAGCAGGTCCGACAGATCGCCCGACACAGCGCCCAGCGCGCCGGTGATGGACAGACTGGGGAAGAACAGGGCTTTCGCGGCGCCAACGTCCGCGTTCGCGGCGACCAGCTTCTGCTCCGCGGCGCGGACGTCGGGACGACGCTCGAGTAGCGCAGCCGGCAAGCCAGCAGGAATAGCCCGTGGCCGGCCGAAAGCCTCCATCGGTGCGCCTCGATCGACCGTGCCAGGCGTTCGGCCCAGGAGCAGGCTGAGAGCATTCTCGACCGTCGCAATCTGCCGCTCGAGGTCGGGCACCAGAATCGCTGTGCGGGCGCGGTTGGCCAGAGCGCTGTCGAGCTCGAGACGGTTCGAGAGACCACCTTCGAGCCGTTTCTGGTAGAACGCCACGGTCTCTTCGTTGCGTTCCACCGTCGCGCGCGCAATACCGAGCTGCAGATCGAGCTCGCGCAGCAGCAGATAGGCAGACGCCACGTCCGCCACCAGCGTCACAATGGCCGCACGCCGGCCTTCTTCCGTCGCGAGGTAGCTGGCTTGCGCGGATTCCGTGCTGCGCCGATTGCGACCGAACAGATCAACTTCCCATGACACCAGCACGGATGCATCGTAGTTGTTGAAGGCGCGGTCGAACGGCCCGCGCGACGGGTCCGTCAGGAGTGAGCTGCGCTCTGACGTGTAGCCGCGGGATGCGCCGACCTCAGGCAGCAGGCTGGCGCGGGCGATGCCATAGCGCGCTCGCGCCTCGACCACGCGAGCGGTGGCCGGCTTCAGGTCCAGGTTGTTCGCCAGCGCCTCACGAATCAGGCTGATCAGGACTTCGTCCTGCGTCAGCTGCCACCACGGGGTATCGGCGATCGCGGCAGCGTCATCCATGGTGAGATCACCGCGGAAACGCTCCGGCACCGGTAGCTCTGGTCGATCATAGTCTCCACCCACCGCGCAACCGGCCAGCAGCACAGCGGACAGCAGCGGCGCAGGACGAAGGAACCGCATCATGGTGCCGGCTCCGAGGGCCGCGCCGGACCGTGATCGGACGACGAGACCGAGGCGGCGGGCGGGTCGTCGCCGACTGGCGCCGGTCGCCGTGCCGTGAAGCGCTCCACCAGCACATAGAGCACCGGAATCAGGCACACCCCGAGGATCGTGGCGAACAACATGCCAGAGAAAACCGTCATGCCGATCACCTGCCGCGAGAACGCCCCTGCCCCGCTGGCCGTCAACAATGGCACCACGCCGAGGATGAAGGCAAACGCCGTCATCAGGATTGGCCGGAATCGCAGCCGTGCCGACTCCAGCACCGCGGACACAGGATCGCGGCCCTGCTGCTGCAACACGCGGGCGAACTCGACAATCAGGATCGCGTTCTTGGCCGCCAGGCCAATCAGCATGATCAAGCCGATCTGAGCGAAGATGTTGTTCACGTACACGGGCGGAACCACGAGCCCCGCAAGCCAGAGACCAAAGAAGGCGCCGAACACCGCGAACGGGGTGCCCAGCAGCACGCTGAAAGGCAGCGTCCAGCTTTCGTATTGGGCGGCAAGAACCAGAAACACCAGCAGAATTGCCACCGCAAATACGGGGATGGGGTTGGGCGCGATCTGCTCCTGGTAGGAGACGTCCGACCAGGCGTAGGTCATGCGATCGGACAGCACCTCCGCCGCTACCTCCTCTAGCGCCTGCATCGCGTCGCCGCTGCTGTAGCCGGGCGCCGCCGCACCCGACAGCTCAGCCGACCGAAAGAGATTGAAGCGATTCACGAACCCCGGCCCGCTGATCGGGCGCGTCGAAACCAAGGTATCGAGCGGCACCATCTGCCCGGTATTGCTGCGCACGAAAAACAGGCCGAGCTGCTCCGGGTCAACCCGATACTCCGGCTCGGCCTGCACAAATACCTTGTACACCCGGCCGAACTGGTTGAAGTCATTGACGTACGCGCCGCCGAGCAGCGCGCCGAGCGTCGTGTTCACGTCCGACAGCGCGACGCCGTTCTTGATCACGCGACTGCGATCCACATCGGCAAAGATCTGGGGCACGTTCGAGCTGTAGGGGCTGAAGATGCGCCCGATCTCCGGTCGTTCCCGAGCCGCCGCGAGGAACCGCTGGGTTTCGTCCGCCAGGAACTGCGGCGCCCGGCCGCCCTGATCCTGCGGCTGCAGGGTAAAGCCCGAGCCGATGCCAAGGCCGGGAATCGGCGGCGGCGGAAATGCCAGCACGGTGGCCTCGGGAATTTCCGCGGCGAGGCGCCTGTTCAGGTCTCGGGCGATCAGCAGCGCATGGTTCGAAAGCCCGGGGCGATCGCCCCACTCCTTCAGCTGCACGAACACGAATCCGACGTTGGACGCATAGGCACCGATCGACAGGCTGAACCCGGTGACGGTGTTGAAGCCTTCGACCCGCGTCTCGGATTCCAGAATCTGTTCAACCTGGCGCATGACGGCATCGGTGCGCTCGAGCGACGCGGCATCCGGCAGCTGCAGGTTCACCAGCAGGAAGCCCTGGTCTTCGTCCGGCACAAACCCCACCGGCACGCGTGACGCCAGCAAGCCGATCAGCACCACGACGCCGCCGATCAGGAACACGCTGCGCCAGAGCTTGCGCACCAGCACGCCGGTGAAGCCGATGTACGCCTCGGTGCCGCGGCCAAAGACGCGGTTGAAACGATCGAAAAACGGCGTCAGCACGCTCTTCTGCCCGTGGTTCGCCTTCAGCATCCGCGCCGCCAGGGCGGGCGAGAGGGTCAACGCATTAAATGCAGACAGCAACACCGAAATGGCGATGGTGATCGCGAACTGCTGGTAGAAGCGCCCGGTAATGCCGGGAATAAAGGCCACCGGAATAAACACAGCCGCCAGAATGAGCGCGATCGCGACCACCGGCCCCGACACCTCGCGCATGGCCTTCAGCGTTGCCTCACGCGGCGAGAGTCCTTGCTCGATGTGGTGCATGACCGCTTCGACCACCACGATGGCGTCGTCCACGACGATGCCGATGGCCAGCACCAGCCCGAGCAGGGATAACACGTTGATCGAAAAACCGAGCAGCGGAAAGAACATGAACGCGCCGATCAGGGACACCGGCACCGTGATCAGCGGGATCAGCGTCGCTCGCCAGTTCTGCAGGAACAGGAAGACGACCAGGATGACCAGCAACACCGCCTCGAACAGGGTCTGCACGATCTCGTCGATGCCCTCGGTCACCGGCAGCGTGGTATCGAGGGATACCGTGTAATCCATGTCCTGGGGGAAGCCGCCGCCCAGTTCAGCCATCGTCGCGCGAATGCGATCGGCCACGGCCAGCGCGTTGGTGCCGGGAATCTGGTACACGGCGAGGATCGCGCCCGGCTTGCCGTCATAGCGGCCGATGGCGTTGTACAGCTGGGTACCCAGCTCGATGCGCGCCACGTCTCGCAGGAACACCTGCGAGCCATCGCTGTTCGAGCGCACGATGATCGACCCGAAACCGGATTCGTCGAGCAGCCGACCCTCGGTGCGCACGGTGTAGGTGTATTCGGTGCCAGGCAACGCCGGCGGCCCGCCGATCTGCCCTGCCGGGGTCAGCGTGTTCTGCTGGGAGATGGCGTTCATGACGTCGGGTACGGTCAACCCGAAGTTGGCCAAGCGATCCGGACGCAGCCAGATGCGCATGGCGTAGTCGCTGCCGCCGAAGATCGTGACCTGGCCGACCCCCTGAATGCGGGACAGGCTGTCGACGATGTTGATGCTGGCGTAGTTCGAGAGGAAGTTGCTATCGTAGGTGCCGTCGGGCGATTTCAGGGAGATCACCAACAGCGGGAAGGCCAGCGACTTTTTGACCGATACGCCGTTGTTCTTCACCTGCTGGGGCAGCGCGGGCATTGCCTCCGACAGGCGGTTCTGCGTCAGCATGTTGGCCTTGTCGAGGTCGGTGCCCACCTCGAAGCTGACCTTCAGCGTGAACGTGCCGTCATTGGCGTTCGTCGACTTCATGTAGATCATGTCTTCGACGCCGTTCATCTTCTGCTCGAGCGGCGTGGCGACAGCCGCCTCGACGTCCGTCGCGCTGGCGCCGGTGAAATTGGTTGTCACCTGCACCATCGGCGGCACGATCTCGGGGTACTGCGCAATGGGCAGGCCGGTCATGGCCACCCCGCCCAGCAGCACCATGACGATCGAAATCACCATGGCGACGATGGGCCGATCGACGAAGAACGCAGACATGCTGATCAGCCCCGCTCTGCGGACGTTGCCCGCACCGTCATGCCGTTTTTAAGACGCTGCAATCCGTCCGATACGACGCGTTCACCGGCTTCGAGGCCCGACTCCACAATCCACAGATTCTGAACCCGCGGGCCGACACGAATGGTGCGGATCGACACCACGCCCGCATCGTCCACCACTGCCACCGTGTACAGATCCTGCAGCGCCTGCACCGCGCGCTGCGGCACCAGCAATGCATCGCGACGCACCTCCGACTGCACTCGCACGCGCCCGAACTGGCCCGGGCGCAGCAGCCGCTGCGGGTTCGGGAACGAGAACTGGACCATCAGGGTGCCGGTCGTCGCGTCGATGGCCCGCTCAATGCCGGCGACCCGGCCGGCTTCGGGGTAGACGGTGCCGTCGGCTAGCAGCAATTCCGCAGATACGGCAGCGGCCGGGTCCGGCGCGGCCGCCGGCCCGGCCGTTGGAGCGGCTGTTGGAGCGGCGGTCGGGGCAGCGCCCTCGGCGTCGGGGGCCACACCGGCCGCGGCAAGACGCCGAGCAAGCCGCAGATACTCCGACTCGCCAAGCCCGGCCCGGAACAGAATCGGATCGACCTGGGACATGGTCGTCAGGAGCGTGCTTTCACCGCGGCCGACCAGGTTGCCGGACATGACGAGCGAAGTGCCCACCACACCGTCGATGGGCGCATCGATCACCGTATACGACAGGTCGAGCTCGGCTTTGTCCACCGCCGCGCGTGCGGCGTCGCGCTGTGCGCGCGCAGCCGCGGCCGTGCTCTCGGCATTCTCGAACTCCTGCTGGCTGACGGCCTGCTGCTGCGCCAGCGGCGCAAGGCGTCGGGCGGTAATCTCTGCCTGGCGCTGCTGGGCCTCCTGGGATGCCAGGTTGGCGCGCGCCTGCATCAGGGCGGCCTCAAGCGGGCGCGGATCAATGCGATAAAGTGGCGTGCCCTTCGGCACGAACGCGCCTTCGGTGAACTGCACCTCGGTGAGAAAACCCTCCACCCGCGCCCGGATCTGCACGTCCTGAGACCCTCGGGTCTGACCCACCAGTTCCAGGTACAGGGGCACATCGCGTTTCACCACGGGCGTGACAAAGACTTCCGGCGCAGCGGCCTCGGGGCTCGCGCCACCGGAACAACCCACCATAACGGCCAGGCCCGCCAGCGCGAACCCGCGGATCACCTTGTTCACGAACACCCCCCCAAATCCGAGAACATCAGACGGGCGCTACCCA
>CAZVMA010000100.1:0-2238 GCA_964628545.1 uncultured Pseudomonadales bacterium
CGCGCGTCCACTCCCCTCAGGGGCAGATCTGGGGGAGTAGATGAGCACCACCTTTCCGGGGAACCGGTTTATCGCGCACACCGGTGCACGTTATCCCATCATGCAGGCACCGATGACGTGGATCGCGCGGGCGCAGCTGGCCAGCGCGGTATCGCGCGCGGGCGCCCTTGGCATGATGGAAACATCGAGCGTGGACATCGAGGTGACCCGGCGGGAGTTCGCCGCGATCAGGGCCGTCACGGACGCACCGTTCGGCATTAATCTGCCCATCATGTTCCTGCGTCAGAACGAGGCCATGGAGGCTCAGATCCTCGATTTTCTGGTGCAACAGCGAGTGCGCTTCGTAACCACGTCAGCCGGCAACCCGCGCCGCCACGTCGAGCGGCTGAAGGATGCAGGCATCACCGTCTACCACGCCGTGCCCTCGCTCGACGGCGCGCTGAAAGCCGAGGATGCCGGCGTGGACGGGCTGATCGTGGAAGGCGCCGAGAGCGGCGGCATTCGCAATGCCGAGGAAGTGAATAGTTTCGTGCTGCTGCAGGCCGTGCGCGAGCGGGTGACGCTGCCCATCGTCGCCGCGGGCGGCATCGTTGACGGGCGCGGCATGGCCGCGGCCATGGCGCTGGGCGCCGAAGCGGTCGCCATGGGCACCCGCTTTGTGTCGTCGGCAGAGAGCCCGGTTCACGCCAACTACAAGGCCGCCATCGTTGCCGCCGGCGTGGACGGAACAGTCATGCTGCCGCGGCCCCCACGCGCGAAGATGCGCGTTCTGCGCACCCGCGCCAGCGAGGCGATGGCGGGCGGTGTGGAAACCCAGGGCCGAGTGTCATCGGTGATCGACGCGCTTTACATCGGCGGCGACGTCGACAATACCGCGGGGTCCGCCGGCCAGAGCGCAGCGCTGATTCATGCGGTAAAGCCCGTGCAGTCGATTATCGACGACACGATGTCCGGCTTCTGGCGCGAAATCGATCGTCTAGCCGCGCTTCGCGGCTGAACGGAGGCAAGCCGCGCTTCGCGGCTGATCAGGGGATACGGAGGCATTCATGGGCGACTACGTCTGGCCAGGCATCGTCAGCAGCCTCGCGCTGCTGGTCTACTACTACACACTGTTCCGCGCGGGAATGGCGCGCGGGCGCTTCAACGTGCCGGCACCGCTGCACGAGGGCCCGGAGGAATACGTGCGCCATGTGCGCGCGCACCAGAATACGCTCGAACATCTGGTGCTGTTCCTGCCCGGCATGTGGTTGTTCGCCTACGCGGTCAGCCCGCTGTGGGCCGCAGCGATCGGTATCGTCTGGCCATGCGCCCGCCTCGCCTATGCGCTCGGCTATTACCGCTCTGCCGACGGTCGACGCCTGGGTCTCTACATCAGCATGCCCGTCATCTACATCTTCGTGCTGGGCTCGCTCGTCGGATTCGTCCTGCAGGCGCTGGAGGCCGCATGACCGAGGTTCGCACCGCCATCTGCCGGTTCTGCCACGCCTTCTGCGGGGTGAACGTCACCCTGGACGGCCAGCGGCCGATCGAGGTGCGCGGCGACATTCAGAACCCCATGTATCACGGCTACAGCTGCATCAAGGGTCGGCAGCTGCCCGACCAGCACCGGCACCCGGAACGGCTTCTTGCGCCCCAGAAGCGCGTTGGCGACCGGCATCAGCGCATTTCGTCGGAACAGGCTCTCAACGAGATCGCCGACACGCTGACCCGGCTCATTGCCGCGCGCGGGCCACGCGCCGTCGCCCTGTACACCGGCACCTATTCCTTTCCGTATCCCGCCGGCGGCGCTCTGGCGCGCGCCTTCATGCAGGCCATCGGCTCGCCGATGGTGTTCACCTCGGGCTCCATCGACCAGCCGGGTAAACCCATGGCGCTGGCGTTTCACGGCCGCTGGCATGCGGGCCCGCAGCCCTTCGCCGATGCCGACACCTGGATGCTGGTGGGAGCCAATCCCGTGGTATCCAAGTGGGGCGGCATCCCGCAGTACAACCCGGGCAAACGCCTGCACGACGCGCTGCAGCGCGGCATGCAGCTGGTGGTCATCGATCCGCGCCGCACCGAATGCGCGCGTCGGGCCGTGGTGCACCTGCAGTGTCGTCCCGGCGAGGACCCGACGCTGCTCGCCGGCATCGCGCACCTGATCATTCGCGAGTGTTGGCATGATCAGGCGTTCCTGACCGCGGAGACTCAGGGCTTCGAGGCCCTGCGCGCCGCGCTGGCGCCATTTACGCCGGACTA
>CAZVMA010000100.1:2248-8326 GCA_964628545.1 uncultured Pseudomonadales bacterium
TCGGCTCGAGCAGGTGTTGCCGCAGACGACCTGCTCGCCGCCGCGCGCGTGTTCGCCACTGGGCGTCGCGGCATGGTGACGGCCGGTACCGGACCGAACATGGCGCCGCGAGGAACACTGACGGAATACCTGGTGCTGGTGCTGAACACGCTGTGCGGCCGCTGGCTGCGCGCGGGCGAACCGATGCCCAATCCATTCGCGCTGCTGCCCACCCGCCACGGCCGCGCTCAGGCAGAGCCGCGCCCGCAGGCGTTCGGATACGGCACCCAACTGCGGGTGCGCGAGCTCTGCGACAACGCGAGCGGACTGTCCGCGGCGGCGCTGGCCGACGAAATCCTGCTCGGCGGCGAGGGGCAGGTGCGCGCACTGATCAACGTCGGCGGCAACCCGCTGGTGGCCTGGCCCGATCAACTGCGCACCTACGACGCTCTGAAGTCGATCGAGCTGACGGTGAGCCTGGACATCAAGATGTCCGCCACGTCGCGCATGAGCCACTACGTGCTGCCGCCCAGGCTCGGTCTCGAGTGCCCAGCCATCTCCATGCCGAACGAGGGCGTGTGGTTCTATGGCATGTCGACCGGTTATCCGGAACCCTACGCCATGTATCAGCCGGCCCTGATCGAACCGCCGGCCGGTTCAGATCTGCTGGAGGAATGGCAGGTGTTCTTCGGTCTGGCTCGCCGCATGTCGCTGCCGCTGACGCTGAATGGCGAGACGCTGGATCTGAACGGGCACTACACCACCGACGACCTGTTCGAGATCATGACGCGCGGCTCGCGCATCCCGCTTGCCACCGTTAAGCAGTACCCGCACGGACACATCTTCAGCGACCCGTCGATTCGCGTGTTACCCAAAGCCGATGACTGCGACGAACGCCTGGAAATCGGCCATCCGCTGATGCTTGCCGAGCTCGCCGAGGTGCGCGCGGAACGCCTGACCGGACATGCGGGCTACCCAGGGCAGAGCCATTTCACTCATCGGCTGGTCAGTCGACGCCTGAACGACGTGTACAACTCGTCCGGCCGGGATATCCCCCGGCTGATGCGCAACGGCGGCTACAACCCCGCGTTCATGCATCCGGACGACATCGCTGAACTCGGCCTGCACGCCGGCGACGTCGTAGAAATCGCCTCGGCGCGCGCGCGCATCTTCGGCGTGGTGGAAGAGGCTCCCGACGTGCGACCGGGCGTGATTTCCATGGCGCACGCCTTCGGCGACGCGCCGACCGAGGACCACCGGCTGTTCAGCATCGGCTCGAACACTGGACGTCTCACCGCAGTGGATGCCGACTACGACACCCGGACCGGCATGCCGGTAATGAGCGCGATTCCGGTAAACGTCCGGCGCGGCGATCAGTCGCTGGCGGGTTGACCCCCGCCAGCGCAATCCAGGCCGATCAGGCGCGCTCGAATTTCAGATGAATCTGCTTCAGCGCGCGCAACCAGAAGCCGGGAACATGGCTGTAGTCGTCTTTCTCGGGCACCGGGCGCATATCGCGCAGACGCTCGAACAGGATCTCCCACGCGAGCCACTGCTCGTAGCGGCTTAGCGTCGCGCCGGGGCAGACGTGTTCACCAAGCCCGAACGCCAGGTGCCGACCGGCATTGCGACGGCCAAGATCGGGCACGTCGGGATTGGGGAACCGTTCCGGATCGTGATTCCCCGCGCCATAGCGAATGGAGAGGGTCGCGCCTTTCGGCACCGGAAATCCGTTGATGTTGGTGTCTTCGGTGACGTGCCGGAACAGACCTTGGGTGGGCGATTCGATGCGCAGCACCTCCTCCACCCAGTTCTTGATGCGCGCAGGATCAGCCTGCAGCGCCGCATAGGCCGCCGGATTTCGAAACAACAACCAGAGCCCATTGGCCAACGCAAAGGTGGTCGTTTCGTTGCCGCCGATTAACAGGTGATCGGTGATGCCGATGATCTCGGTATCCGTCAGCGGTCGCTCTCGGCCGAGCTCTACGTCGAAGAACGCAACCTGGGTCAGATGCGAGATGATGTCGTTCTTCGGCGCGCGCCGTTTCTCCTGCACGGTGGCGTGAATGTAGTGCTGCAGCTCGATATGCTTTTCGACCGCCCAGCACTCGCGCTCGAGGCTAAGCCCGCGCGAAAAGGGCAGCACCCAGGCGAACGACCACTCCTTCAGGCGCGGCAGGTCCATGCGCGGAAAACCGAGCAGCTCACCGATGACGATCATGGGCAGCGGTTCCGCGAACGCGGACATGAACTCGATTTCCCCCCGATCGATCCAGGTGTCGATCAGCTCGTGAATCACCGCGCGGATGAACGGCTCCTTCTCGCGAATGGCGGCCAGCGTGAGCTTGGGGTCGACCAACGCACGATAGTGCTTGTGCTTGGGCAGGTTCTCGCCCAGCGGCGTGTAGCGAGGCCAGCCGCGCTGGTCGTACAGCGCGCGCGCTTCGGGGTGCTTGAGCAGCGGCTCGGCGTCCTGCACATCGGGCCCGGCAGTGAACAGCGTTGGGCGCCGCAGGACGTATTCGATATCATCGTAACGGGTAAGCACGTACATGCCGATCTGCGGCATGAAATAGATCGGCGCCTCGGCCCGCAATACGTCGTAGGCTTCGAACCAGCGCTCTTGGACCGCGGGGTCCATGAAGTCAATGTCGGCCGCCCGAGCAAAAGGGCATCGCCCCGACTGTTCGCCGTTCATGTCGCTTCCCCCAACCAGCTGGCGGCGCGCTGCACGCGCGCAACGCAGCGATAACCAGCACGCCTGCTGGTAGGGTAATGGGAAGCGCTGCCGCGGAGCAATCGGGGCGCTCGCCCCAAATGCTCAGACCCTGAACTCAGCCTCGGGTCGCGAGAACCCCCCAAAGCTGGTCGGCACCAAGAGACGCCAGATGCCGGCCCAGGCGCGCCTGCCACCAGGTCTCGTTGCCGTACTCGTCCCGCCATGCCCAGACGCGCCGGGTAAAGTGGTGCAACGTGTGCTCGTGGGTGTAGCCCATAGCGCCATGCGTCTGGTGCGCGATTTCCGCCACCACACCTGCAGCCACCTCGAGCCCGAAGCGGTCGGTGCCCAGGGCATCGATCGCTGCGTCCGCGGCACGACTGGCAGCAGCGACCTCGCCCGCCATGACGGCAAGGTTGTGCTGGATCGCCTGGAACTTCGAGATCGAGCGCCCGAACTGCTCGCGCTCGTTCGCGTACTGCAGGGTCAGCGTCAGAATGCGCTGCAGCGTGCCGGAGATGGAGACCGCCCGACCGAGCGCGATCAGCTCGAACGCCGGCTCGCTCTGCACGCTGCGGGTGGCTTCCGGCGCCACGGTGACGCGGTCGCGGGCTTCACCGGCCATGTTGCTCCCGGATGCGACATCGCCTGCAGTCCGATCCTGCTGGACCAGCTCGCCGGTATCGATGTCAATGCCCAGCACGACGTCAGCGGCCCGCGCCCACGGCGCATCCGTAATCGTTGCGCCGCTCAAGAGCCCAACCGTCGCCAGCTGCGCGCCGCTGTCCAGCCAGCGGTTGGCAAGCAGGATCTCGGTCAGCGGTAACGGCACGGCATGGCGCGCCGCGACCTGCAGCACCGCAAACGTGTCGCCTAGCGGAACACCGCTGCTGGCCAGCGCCAGCTCGTGAAAACCGTTTTCGCGGAGGGTTTGCCAGAGCGTGGCCGGGAACTCACCGCGCTCGGCGGCGTCCAGCGCGGCCTTGTTGCAGTGGTCCGAAAAGATGCGCTCGGCCGTGTCGATCAGCAGCTGGCGGGTTTCAGAGATATTGCTCATCAGCGGAGTCCCAGGCCACGGGCGATCACGCCGCGCAGGATTTCGCGCGTGCCGCCTCGGATGGTGAACGAAGGCGACAGCAGCAGCGTGTCGGTGAAGGCCTCGCGGAAACGGGCGGCGCCCGCGCTGCGGCCGTCACTCTGCACCACCAGTCGCGCAAGCTCTGGCAGCTGTTTCTCGAAGTTGTTGCCGAGCTCTTTAACGAGCGCAGCTTCGACCTCGGGGCTCTTGCCTTCCTCAAGCATGCCCGCCACCGAGATGGACATGCGCCGCAGGGTCATGATGTGGCTGGCCAGTCGACCGATCAGCGCCGCTTCTGCCGGCGAGGGCTGCTCGCCCGCCGCGCGCACCAGCTCGACGAACACCCGGAATGCGGAGAGGAACCGCTCGGGGCCGCTGCGTTCGTAGGCCAGTTCGCTCGTGACCTGCTTCCAGCCGTTGCCGGGCGCGCCGACGATACGGTCATCCGGCACGAACACGTCTTCGAACACGACTTCGTTGAAATCCTCGCCCCCCGCGATGTTGCGGATCGGGCGGATGCGCGCGCCATCGTTGCGCAGATCGACAATCACCTGCGACAGGCCGGCATGGCGGTTGTCCGACGGCGGCTCGGTGCGCACCAGAGCGATCATGAAATGGTTGCGATGCGCATCCGTGGACCACAGCTTGGTGCCGTTGATCAGCCAGCCGTCCTGCACCTTGCGGGCGGACGTGCGCACGGACGCGAGGTCGGACCCCGAATTCGGCTCGCTCATGCCGATGGAGAAGTAGCTCTCGCCGCGGGCGATCGCGGGAATGTAGCGCTCACGCTGCGCCTCGGTGCCGTAGCGCAGCAGCAGCGCCCCGCTTTGCCGATCGGCGATCCAGTGTGCGCTGACGGGTGCGCCGGCGGTCAGCAATTCTTCGGTCACCACATAGCGTTCAAAAAACGTGCGCTCGCCGCCGCCGTAGCGCTTCGGCCACGTCATGCCGATCCAGCCCCGCGCGCCCACCTTGCGCGAGAACTCGGGGTCGTGGCCGGTAGTGAAGTCGGAATTCGGACGGGCCAGATGAGCGCCTGCGCCGGCCAGGAACGCGCGGACTTCCGCCCGCAGCGTTTCGGTTTCCGGAGGCAGGGCAATACGGTCGAACTGCAGCACGACTGCGTACCCAAGTGGTGAAGGGGGAGCGCACAAGTTACTGATGGGGGCCGAGCAATGCAAATCGCCGGATAGCGCCCGCCGCCGTCGCCAGCGCGCTGCCGGCCTGAGGCCGCCGACGGCCGAGGCGCCCACCGCGGCGATTGACCCAGGCACACAGGCCCGATAGGTTCCCCGCACGCATCACACCGGAGAGCGCCAATGGCCCTGTACGAGATCCGCGATTACACCATCGACCCCGAGTGGTTCGATCGCTATGTGGCCTGGGCGCGCGAGGACGCGGTGCCCTGGATCATGGCCAACCTCGACGCGCTCGGATTCTGGGTGCATGACGGCTCACAGGCTGAGGTTGGCGGCTCCGGCCCGGTGGTATCGCCGAACGGACAGCCGAACGTCACCTGGATTCTGCGCTGGCCGGATCGCGCCGCGCGCGACGCCGGGTTCGCCAGCGCCTTTGGATCCGACGGCTGGAAAGCCGTTTGGGCCAAGCACCCGAACCCGAACAGCTATCTGCACATGAATGCCCGATTCATGGAGCTGGTCGATGCCTGACACCCTTGCGGGCTACGACGCGCGCTTCGGGCCCGCACTTCGCGACCTCGAGCGGAAGGCGCTGATCACCGATCACCTGGTCGATAAATCGGTCTACCGCATCCTGGTCGCAACCCTATGGGTGAACGTGGTGCTCGATCCTGCCGACGTGGGCCTTACCGAGGACGAACTCGAGCCCCTGCACGATCTGATCAACCGCTACGTCGCCAGCGTGCTGGGAACAGACCAGGATCTCAGCGCCTGTTTCCGCTGGCTGAACGGCAAGGCCGGTGAACAGGCGATGCGCGAGGCGCATCTGACCGAGCACCACCGCGACCTGCTCCTCTATTTCGCCTCGATGATTCTCGACCCCGACGGCCACCGGCGCTGGATGAGCGAGGTTGCCGAGCAGACCAAGCCGAAGGGGCGGCGCTAGCCGGATACGCGCCCGCCGTCCAGCACCTTGACGATGATCTCCCGCTCCCGCCCGCGGTGCCGGTGCTCCCAAAGCCAGATGCCCTGCCAGGCGCCAAGGGCCAGCTGACCATCCATCAATGGGATGGACAGACTCACCGCCGTCAACATGCCCTTGATGTGGGCCGGCATGTCGTCCGGCCCCTCGTCGTTGTGCGTGTACAGCGCATCGCCCTCCG
>CAZVMA010000101.1:0-8293 GCA_964628545.1 uncultured Pseudomonadales bacterium
CCTGGAATCCACCGTCGACCGAGCTTCATCGGTTCGCGCAACCCAGGAGCGCGCACTCGAGCATCTTGAGGCGCGCGGTATTGACGCGGTGGCCGTGCGCGCGCTCTGGCAGGTACCTGGCGAGGACTTTTTCCTGCGCCACACCGCACGCCAGATCGCGGATATCACCGCGCGCATGCATCAGCACGATCCCGTGACCGCGCCCCTGGTGCTGCTGATGGATCTGAAAAGTCAGTTCATTAACGAGGGGGCCACCGAGATCCTGCTTTTCACCCGCGACCAGCCAAACCTTTTTGCGGCCAGCGTGGCGGCCCTGAATCAGCTGGATCTCTCGGTACACGACGCGCAGATTCACACAGCCCGGAACGGGCTGTGCCTGAACAGCTATGTGGTCCTGGCGCCCGATGGCGCGCCGGTCGGGCGTGAGCCGGGACGCCGCGCGCACATGATCAGCCAGCTCACCGAAGCGTTGCACGATCCTGATCAATTTCCGCGCGTGATGAAGCGCCGCGTGCCGCGCCGCCTGAAGCAGCTGACGCGCGCCACCGAGGTCACGTTGCGCAACCGCCGGGGCGCACGCCATTCCGAGCTGACCATCATCGCGGCTGATCGCCCCGGTCTGCTCGCCACCGTCGGCCTGTTGTTCTACGAACTGGGTGTCAACGTGCATTCGGCGCGCATTGCGACGCTCGGCGAGCGCGTGGAGGACGTGTTCTTCGTCACCGAAGTCGGCGGCAAACCGATCCGCGAACGCGAGCGCGTGTACATGCTGGAGAATACGCTGCGCCAGCGCCTCGACAACCGCATCGCCAATAATCTCTGAATCGACCGCGCTCCGGAGCGACCATGAACCCCCATCTCGAGGCCTTGCTGCCGTATCCGTTCGAGCGACTCCAGGCGCTGAAAGCTGGTGTCGTGCCCGAGCCCGGCTGGCCCGCCGTGATGCTCTCGATCGGAGAACCGAAGCATCCGCCGCCCGGCTTCGTGGTGGACCTGCTCACCGACCCCGGACGCATTACCCGCGATCTTTCGATCTATCCAACCACTCGCGGCAGCGACGAACTGCGCGCGGCCATCAGTGCTTGGTTGCAGCAGCGCTTCGGCGCCCACGTGCGCGCCGCAGACGAAATCCTGCCGGTCGCGGGCACGCGTGAAGCCCTGTTCTCGTTTGCCCAGGCCGTGCTGAGTGGTCGACCGAATGCCATCGCCGTGCTGCCGAACCCCTTCTATCAGATCTACGAGGGGGCTGCGCTGCTGCGGGGCGCCACGCCGTGGTTCGTGAACTGCATGCCCGCACAGGGATATCAGCCCGATTATCGCACCGTACCCGAGGCCATCTGGCGACGCTGCGAATTGCTGTATCTGTGCAGCCCAGGCAACCCGACCGGCACGACCCTCGATCTGCCCACACTGGCGTGGCTGATCGAACTGGCGGATCGTCATGATTTCATCATCGCGGCCGACGAGTGCTACTCGGAAATCTATCCCGACGAGAACGAGCCACCGCTCGGGCTGCTGGAAGCCTGCGCGCGACTCGGGCGTCATGACTTTCGCCGCTGTGTCGTCTTCCATAGTCTGAGCAAGCGCTCCAACCTGCCGGGGCTGCGCTCTGGATTCGTTGCCGGCGACGCGCAGGTACTGTCACGGTACTACGCCTATCGCACCTACGAGGGCTGCGCTCTGCCGAACCACGTCCAGGCCGCCAGCACCGCAGCGTGGCAGGACGAAAGCCACGTGCGGGCTAACCGCGCGGTGTACCGAAGCAAGTTTGACGCGCTTGAACCCATTCTGTCCCGCGCGTTCGATTTCACGCGCCCGGCAGGTGGTTTCTATCACTGGCTAAACGTGGGCGAAGACGATACAACCTTCGCGCGTTCGCTGTATGCCGCGCGCAACCTGACGGTTCTGCCCGGCAGCTATCTGGGCCGCAGCGCACACGGCGTCGCGCCCGGCGCGGGTCACATTCGTGTGGCTTGGGTGGCGCCGCTCGAGCAGTGCGTAGCGGCGGCTACGGCTCTCGTCGACTGGACGCTGACGCGACGCACGCATCCGGCGCCCGAGAGGCGCCAATCCCTGTAACCTGTCGCCGGTGACGGCGGACCCTCGAAGACACCGGAAGACCCCATGACGACCACAGCAACCCGCACCGAGCCCAACCGTCTGTTCGCGTTCGCGCTCGGCACCGTGGTGCGCGCCGGCGGCGGCGCGATCATCGACTGCTATTTCCCGGCGCCGCTGCGCGATGTCGGCGGGCCGTTCGCGGACCAGATACTGAAACACTTCGGTTCAGGCGTAACCCATCCCGAGCCCGAGGCCGTGGCGGCGTTTGTAGCCGCGGCGACCGGTGCGCCGGCCACGGTCCTGTCAGCATGCGCGGAACTGGCAGCGGGCCCGACGCCGCTAGTGGCCGTCGCGCTCATCGCAGACACGCCCATCGCGTCGACGCCCGAGGCCTATCTGAAGCTGCACCTGCTGTCCCACCGGCTGGCCCTACCCAACACGCTGGACCTGACTGATCTGTTCGTGCATCTGCCGAACGTGGCGTGGACCAGCGATGGCGCGATAGCGGTGTCAGAGCTGGCCGAAGCCCAGCGGCGCGCCCGCACAGCGGGGCGACACCTCGAGGTTTACGCGGTCGACAAGGTCCCGCGCGTGCCCAGCTAGGTGGGGCCGGGGGGCGTGGGCGTCGCCGACGGCAGCCGTATTCGACTTGGCGCCTTTCTCGGCGAGGGCACGACCGTCATGCACGAAGGCTTCATCAACTTCAACGCGGCCGCAATGGGCCCGAACATGGTCGAGGGCCGCATTTCCCAGGGCGTCATCGTGGGCGCGCACTCTGACCTGGGCGGCAGCGCCAGCACCATGGGGACACTTTCTGGCGGCGGCAGCATTCGCATCACCTTGGGCGAGCATTGCCTGATCGGCGCAAATGCGGGCACCGGCATTCCGCTCGGCGACCGCTGCACCATAGAGGCAGGGCTGTATATCACCGCCGGAACTCGGGTCCAGGTCTGCGACGCTGACGGTCAGCCCGTGAGGGTCGTGAAGGCGCGCGACCTCGCCGGCGCCAGTGATCTGCTGTTTCTGCGCAACGGTCTCACCGGTCAGATCGAGTGCCGAACAAACCGACGGGCAATCGAGCTGAACGCGCTGCTGCACGTCAACGATTGATGAACGATACGGTAACGCTCGCGATGCACGATTCAGTCGCCCATGATGCCTTGGCGGCCTATACCCCGGCGGTCCTGGCGCTGACCGAGACCTTGATCGGCTGCCGCAGCGTGACTCCCGACGACGCGGGCTGTCAGGACATCATTGCGGCGCGCCTGGCGCCGCTCGGCTTCAACTGCGAGACACTGGCCTACGGCGACGTCGTGAACCTGTGGGCGCTGCGCACGTCGACGGCGGGGCCGCGCAGCCCGGTGTTCGTCTTTGCGGGGCACACGGACGTGGTGCCTACCGGCCCGCTCGATGCGTGGGCCAGCGACCCGTTTCAGCCCGAGGTGCGCGACGGCGTGCTCTATGGTCGAGGCGCAGCCGACATGAAGTCGAGCCTCGCCGCGATGGTGGTCGCGACCGAGTCGTTCCTGAAGGACGAACCGGATTGCCCGTTCAGCATCGCGTTCCTGCTGACCAGCGATGAGGAAGGACCGGCGATCGACGGCACCCGCGCCGTCGTTGCAGAGCTCGCCGCGCGCGGCATTGCGCTCGACTGGTGCGTGGTCGGCGAGCCCTCCTCGGCAGAGGCCCTGGCCGACGTGGTACGGGTCGGTCGCCGAGGATCGCTCTCGGGAACCCTGCAGGTGCATGGTATCCAGGGGCATGTGGCCTACCCGGAACGGGTTGACAACCCGATTCACCGGGCGCTGCCGGTCTTAGCCGAACTCGCAGCCCGGCGCTGGGATGACGGCAACGCGTTCTTCCCACCCACCAGCTTCCAGATTTCCAACATTCACGCGGGCACCGGCGCCACCAATGTCGTGCCCGGCACGCTCGAGGTGCTGTTCAATTTTCGCTACTCCACCGAGCAGACCGATGCCGGCCTGCGCCAGGCCGTGACGGCAGCGCTTGACGCCGCCGGACTGCGCTACGCCCTCGACTGGCAGCTGGGGGGGGCACCCTTTCTGACCAGTCATGGCGCGCTGATCGAGGCCGTCGAGGCCACGGTGGCGCAGACGCTCGGGCGTTCTCCTACGAAATCCACGGGCGGCGGCACCTCCGACGGACGCTTCATCGCGCCGACCGGCTGCGAGGTAATCGAACTGGGACCGGTGAACGAGACCATTCACAAGATCAACGAGTGCGTTGCCGTCGCCGATCTCGGGCCCCTGGCCGCGCTCTACCGCGGCATCCTCGAGCACACCGCTCTTGCGCTCCGACGCGCCGAGTCTGCCGCTGCCAGCGCGGCGGACGCACACGCGCCGCGCTAACGCGATGTCGACGGGGCTGCGCTACCTGCTGGTCGGTGTCCTCCTGGTCCTTTCCGTGCTGATTGCGCGCGCCCCCGCGAGCCTGTTGTCGACAGGGCTTCAGGAAGACGGCCCGGCCCGGCTGATCGCCCCATCCGGAACGATCTGGCGCGGCGAGGGCACACTGCACCTGCGCGCGCTCGGCGGCATGCCCGGCTACCTCGATGCCGGCCGGGCCTCATGGCGCTTTCGTCCAGCCGACCTGCTACGCGGGCAGCTGGGCTTCGCGGTGGCGCTCTCGGGACGAGATCACGCGCTTTCGGCTACCGTCGGCATTGCCCCGAGCACGCTGTTCCTGACCCTGGACGGCAGCGCCGAGAGCGCGTTCATCAACCCCTGGCTGGCCGCCTACGACATGTGGCTGGCCGGGGCTTTCCAGATTGCGGGCTGGTCGCTTGAAGCACCGCTCCGGTCGGCTGCCGCCGACGCGGTGGTTGCCGGGACGCAGCTCGACGGCAGGCTCGAGTGGACCGGCGGCAACGTGCGCTACCGGCTGTCCGGCCGCGACTTCAGCATTCAGCTGCCGGCGCTCGCGGCCAAGCTCGGTCCCGGTCCGGTTGCCGCCGTGCGCGAGCAGGCCTCGGGCACGCCGCTGCTGGTCTTTTCGCACACCGATACCGGTTTCGCGAAGATCGAGTTGACCCAGCGCTTCACTGAACTGGCCGGCACACCGTGGCCCGGCCAGGCCGAGCCCGGCGCCGTGGTGCTGGCGGTGGAAGAGCAACTGTTCTGGTGAGTCATCAAGGGGTAACCTGCGCGGGCTTGACTGTGGTATGCCGGCTTTGCTGAACACGCTGACCGAACGACTGGCTCTGCCCTTCCGCTGGCTAATGGTGGTCGGCATTGCCTATACCATTGCCAGCGGCCTGCTCGATCTGCTGGGCGCCAGCCCGCTTCCGTCTGACAGCGCCCCGTCCGCTGTTTCCGGCACCCGGGCCCGACCCTCGGTAGACGTCGAACGCCTGGTCGCCCGCAATCTGTTTGGCGCGCCCGGAGGCAGCGGCGAGGCCGCGGCTGCGGCCGGCCAGGACCAACCCGCCGTGGTAACCCAGCTGCCGCTGGATCTGAACGGCGTCTTCGTGGGCGAGGGCACGGCGCGCTCGGCCGCGATCATCGCCGAGCGCGGACAGCCGGGGCAGCTGTATCAGGTCGGTGACACCATCGCCAACAGCGCCACGCTGGAGGCCGTGTTCCCCGATCACGTCGTGCTGCGCCGCGCCGGCGTCGCCGAGTCGCTGTTCTTTCTGCAGCCTGACGGCACGCCGTCCAGCGCGGTGCCGGGCACAACCTTCGATCCGGACCAGGCGCAGATGGAGCTGCTCGAGCAGCAGTACCGCGAACAGATCGAGGAACCTGTGCCGTACGACCGCATGAACGAGCTCGACGGCACCGAACCGATCGAGTCCCTAGAAGATCAAGGGCTGATGATGCCCGATGCCGCCGCGGCACCTGTGGATGCGTCCACCAACAGCGCGGTGGCTGGCGCCGACCCGCTGGCACAGGCTCGGGAGCGGATGCGCAGCGACCCGGCCGGCGCGCTGCAGTCGCTCGGCATGACGCCCGTGGCTGCGGGCGGCGCCAGCGGGTACCGGATCGACAACCTTGCCGACTCCCCCTACCTCGGTCAGACTGGCCTGCAGTCCGGTGACGTCATCCTGTCCGTCAACGGCCGCCCGGTCGGAAATCTGGGCCAGGACCGGCTCGAGGTCGACAACATCATCACCCAAGGCGCGGCGCGCATCGAAGTCCAGCGGGGCTCGCGTCGCTTCTTCGTCACCGCCGCATTGCCATGACAAAACATCGAACAGCACAGCCCTTCTGCCGATCGATCGCCGCACGCTGGCGCAGCATGGTGTGGTTTCTGGTTTTTGCGCTTGTCCCGATCGTTGGCTACGCGGAAGAGCAAACGTGGCGCATCAACGTCAAGAACGCCGACCTGAACGAATTTGTCATGCAGGTGGCCGGCATCACCGGCAAGACCTTCGTGGTGGATCCGCGCATCAAGGGCAACGTCACGGTGGTGTCCAGTACACCCATGAATCAGGAAGCCGTGTACGAACTGTTCCTGTCGGTCCTGCGGGTGCACAACTGGACTGCGGTGCCCTCCGGCGGCGTGATCCGCATCCAGCAGAACGCCACCGCGAAACAGAGCCCGGGTGCAGAATCGGAAGCAGGCTCGATTGCGCCTGAGGAATTGATGACACGAGTGGTTTCGGCGCAGAACGTGAAGTCGGACGAGCTGGTGAAGATCCTGCGCCCGCTGATTCCCCAGTACGGGCACATCGCCGCCGTCGCCGAGCCGAACGTGGTGATCATCAGCGACCACGCCGACAACATGGCGCGGCTGGTGCGGCTGGTGCAGCAGGTCGACGTCGCCGACGATTTCCAGGTGGTGGTGGCGCCCATGAAGCATGCCTGGGTCGGCACCGTGGTGGCGCTGCTCGAGAAGATCGCGCCAAGCCAGCTGGCCGAGGGCTCCAGCGGTCCGCAGCGCGTGCAGCTGATCGCCAACGAGCGCAACAACAGCCTGGTGGTGCGGGGCAAGCCGCGACCGGTTGCCGAGATTCTGAAACTGGTCGAACAGCTTGATCTGCCGTCGACCGCGACCGGCGCGACGCAGGTCATTTATCTGCGACATGGCGATGCCAGCAAGCTTGCGCCCATGCTGGAGGAAATGATCTCCGGGCAAAAAACCGAGGGCGAAGACAGCCGCGGCCCCACCACCATACGGGCCGACGAGTCCCTGAACGCCATCGTCGTGCGCGGCGAGCCGGCCGTCATGGCCGAGGTCCGCGAGATCCTGGACAAGCTTGACGTGCGCCGCACGCAGGTATTGATCGAAGCCGCCATCGTCGAGATCTCGATTGACGACAAAACGCAGATCGGCGTCGAGATGGCCGGCGTGGACGGCGGCGACGGCTCCATTCCGTTCATCAACACCACGCTGGACGGCGTGGTGTCATCGCTGATCAACAATATCGTGGGCGACAACGGTGCCATTGATGTGCTGCCGGCACTCGGTTCCGCCACATCCCCCACTCTTGCGGTCGCGCGCATCGACGCCGACGATTTCTCGTTCGCGGCCGTCGTGCGGGCGCTTGCAACCAACACCAACGCCAATCTGCTGTCGACCCCAAGCATCCTGACGCTCGACAATCAGGAAGCCAAGATTGTCGTGGGTAACGAGGTGCCGTTCCGTACCGGCACCTACAGCACCACCGGCGACGGCACGAACAACCCGTTCACCACCATTCAGCGTCAGGACGTGGGGTTGCAGCTTACCGTGACGCCACACGTGCACGACGGCACGGCCGTGCGGCTTGAAGTGGCGCAGGAAATTACCGGCATCGTGCCGGAAGCGCCCATCGGCAGCGACGGCTTCTCCGACGTCGTTACCTCCAAGCGCACGATCGAAACCACCGTGCTGGCTGAAGATCGCCAGACCATCGTGCTCGGCGGCCTGATCCAGGACGACATCAACGACACGGTGAAAAAGGTGCCGCTGCTGGGCAGCATCCCGGCGCTGGGTCGTCTGTTCCGTTCCGATAACAACACGCGCGTGAAGCGGAACCTGCTGGTCTTCCTGCGTCCTACCGTGGTTCGCAACGAGGAGCAGGCGACCAGCCTCACCGAGACCAAGTACAAGGACGTCTGGGAAGTCGAGATTCAGTCCAACGGCGGCAATATGGCGCCCTCCGACCTGTTCCGCGGCCGCCCCTGAGACCGCCCGGCAACCCACCGCAATGGCTTCAGGCCCTGGGCTACCCTATCGGCTGATGCGCGCTCTGGTGCGGCGCGTGGTGCGGCCGCGGGCGACCGGCAGC
>CAZVMA010000102.1:0-3829 GCA_964628545.1 uncultured Pseudomonadales bacterium
GGAAAGAAATGCCGATCGGAAAGCGCGTATGGGAGTCGCCGCCGGTGCCCACGGTGACGGGCAGCAGCATGCGGTTCAGCCACGAGTGGATGATGCCGTCACCCGGACGCAGGGAGACCCCGCCGCGGTTCATGATGAAGTCGGGCAGCGTGTGCTGCGTTTCGATATCCACCGGCTTCGGATACGCCGCCGTGTGGCAGAACGACTGCATCACCAGGTCGGCAGAAAAACCCAGGCAGGCGAGGTCTTTCAGCTCGTCGCGCGTCATCGGGCCCGTGGTGTCCTGGGAGCCCACGGTAGTCATCTTCGGCTCGCAGTAGGTGCCAGGGCGGATACCGGCAACGCCGCAGGCGCGGCCCACCATCTTTTGCGCCAGCGTGAAGCCCGCACCGCTGTCGGCCGGCTGCGCCGGCTTCCGGAACAGCGTCGCTTGCGGCAGCTTCAGCGCCTCGCGCGCCTTGTCTGTGAGCCCGCGGCCGATGATCAGATTGATGCGGCCACCGGCCTGCACCTCGTCCAGAAGGACGTCCGACTTGAACGAAAACTCTGAGAGCACCTCGCCCGATGCCGACAGGATCTTGCCGTCGTAGGGGCGAATCTCGATCTCGTCGCCCATCTGCAAACGGTCGACCGGCGCCTCGAACACCAGCGCACCCGCGTCTTCCATCGTGTTGAAAAAGATGGGCGCCACCTTGCTGCCGATGCACACACCACCCGTGCGCTTGTTCGGCACACCGGGGATGTCATCGCCGATGAACCAGAGCACCGAGTTGGTCGCCGACTTGCGCGACGAACCGGTGCCGACGACGTCGCCCACGAAGACGAGCGGCAGGCCGCGCGCCTTCAGCGCCTCGAGCTGGGCAATCGGCCCCACAGAACCCGGGTTATCCGGGGTGAGCCCATCGCGAGCCATCTTGTACATGGCCAGCGCGTGCAGCGGAATATCGGGGCGGCTCCACGCATCCGGCGCCGGCGACAGATCGTCGGTGTTGGTTTCGCCGGTAACCTTGAACACGACCATGCGCATGGATTCCGGCACGCGCTTCCCGCTCGTGAACCACTCGCCATCCGCCCATGACTGCATCAGCTCGCGGGCATGCGCGTTGCCCGCCTCAGCCTTTTCCTGCACGTCGTGGAAGCGATCGAACATCAACAGGGTGTGCTTCAGCTGCGCAGCGGCCAAGGCACCCAGCGCTGAGTCATCCAGCAACTCGACCAGCGTGTCGATGTTGTAGCCGCCCAGCATCTGACCCAGCATGCGCGTGGCGTCCGCGCGGGAGATCAGCGCGCAGGACGCATCCCCCTTGGCCACCGCCGACAGGAAGCCCGCCTTCACGTACGCCGCTTCGTCGACGCCCGGGGGCACGCGATTTGCGATCAGGTCGACCAGGGTCGGGCCCTCGCCGGGTGGCGGATTCTTCAGCAGTTCGATCAGCTCGGCCACCTGCTGCGCAGAGAGGGGCTTGGGCGGAATACCCGAGGCGGCACGTTCTGCGACATGGGCGCGATAGGCTTCGAGCACGGTGGTCTCCTTGATCGGTCTCTGGGTCGGCACGGCGTGGCGCGGGCGGGCCGCAGCGGGGCCGTGAGCCCGAGAATTCTAGCCAAATTCGCAGGGTTCGTGCACGGGACCTGCCGCACCCGCCGACGGCGGGCGCTTCCTATCGCCACGTGTGCCGACGCGACCGCTCGACGCTACAGCCCGCGGGCCGCCAACGCCGCGCGGATCTCCGCGTGTCGGGACTCGGTGATCGGATAACGCCACATGATGGCGGTCGCCGTCAGGAAGAAGATCGAGGGCAGCGTGGAAAACAGCAGACGCAGCCCAAACATCTCCTCCGGCCCGTTCTCGACCCCCGATTTGAAGCCGACCAGCGCCAGACCGAACATGGCGATAGCGGTGCCGAGGGACGCCACCAGTTTCTGCACGAACGACCAGCTGGAGAAGAACAGGGCCGCGCGGTTCTCGCCGCTTTCCAGCGTATCGAGATCGATCACGTCCGCCTTCATCGAGTTCGGCAGCGCGGCGCCGAAGCCCCCAGCGGCAAAGCCCGTAACCAGCGTGATCGGCAGCATGTACCAGAAGTCGCCGGGGCCGAGCAGCATGTAGAACGGATGCGCGCAGGCAATGATGACGAAAGCGCTCATGTAGGCGCGGTGCTTGCCCACCCGGTGGGAAAGGGCCACCCACACCGGCACCGAGGCGAGGTTCGCGATGTAGAAGAACGCCAGCATGAAGATCGCCTTCTCTTCGGCGTTCAGCACGTCGGCAATGAAGAACAGGTACAGCGGCGTGGTGATGTTGAGCCCGATCGAGCCTACGGTGAACGCGGCGACCAGCTGCAGGAAGGGGCGGTTGCGCGCCATCAGCACCAGCCCTTTCATCACCGGCAGGTTGGAGCGCACCGGCACCTGCGCATCCGGCGTGCCCGCAAGCGTCACCGCGACGCAGAGCGGCATCAGAATCAGCATGGTGAAGCCCACGATCTCGAGCACCGCAGCGCTGCCGCCAATGCCGAACAGCAGCAGCGCGGCCGCCGGAACCGCCTGGGCGACGAAGCTGCCCATCACGCCGGCCATGGATCGCGCGCCGGTGATGCGCGAACGCTCGCCATAATCGGGGGACAGTTCCGCGCCCCACGCGTAGTAGGGAATCAGCATCAACGTGGTGCCGATCGACAGCAGCATGCTCCAAATCAGCAGGTGCGCCGCGCCCGCGCCTTCCGGCGGCAGAAACAGCTGATAGATGCTGATCATCATCACGGGCACAGACAGGGCGATCCACGGGCGACGACGGCCCCAGCGCGAGCGGGTGTGATCGCTCAGGTAGCCCATGAGCGGGTCGGTGATCACGTCGAAGATGCGGGAGATCAGCATGATCGTGCCGACCGTAGCGACGGCCAAGCCCACGTCGTTCGAGTAGAACCGCGGAATGAAGACGATCACCGGAAAGATCGACATGGCGACCGGCAGATCAGCCAGGCTGTAGTAGAACAGAACCCGGTTGGACAGACGCCCCTGCGGCTGACTGGACATGGCTTTCTCCCCCTCGATCGAGCCTCACCCGGCACGGAGCATAACGGGTTTGCGACAATCCCGCTCAGCCGCTGACGACAAGCCGACCGGCGCTGAATACTGCTCGCACCACATCGGCCTTGAGCCGCTCACGCACCTCCATCCAGGGCGCGTGCAACAGACACAGGTCTGCCGGCGCACCGGGGCGAATTTCGCGCGGCTTGCCGCCAGGATCGGCGGCTGACCCCAGATACCCGGCCAGCGCCGCCTCGGGCGACAGCGCCTCATCCGGCCCCATCACGGCCCCCGCGGCCGTGGTGCGCGTCACCGCCGCGCGCATCACCGACCACGGGTCCGAGGTGCCATACGGCGCATCGGAAGAGAGACCGAGCGGCACCCCGGCGCGGACCAGGCTGGCCAGGCGATAGAGGGCCGGGACATCGTCGGGATCGGCCTCAATCCGGTAGCGATCGCCCCGCTCGGCAATGAAGGCCGGCTGAGTGACCACGGACAATCCGCGCGCGGCAAGCGCGACCAGACATGGCGCAGGCACCACACCCGCGTGCTCGATGCGATCGCGGGTCGCGGTTCCGGACGGACCCGCCTGCTCCAGCACGTGCAGGACATACAGCAGCTCAACCCGAGACACACAGTGCCAGGCCGTGCCGCGCCCCTGCCGCCGTGCGGCCTGCACGGCCCGCACCAGCTCGTCGACCGGCGGCAGGTCGTCTTCGTCCAACAGGCACTTGCGCTCGCCGACGACGAGCCGGCTGAGGTTATTGCGGGCCTCTTCAACGCGCTCGGCGTCGACGTG
>CAZVMA010000102.1:3839-8201 GCA_964628545.1 uncultured Pseudomonadales bacterium
GCCGCCCCGCTTGGGCATTGTCGGATGAATCGCCCGACGCATTGCCCGACGCATCGCCCAGCGCATCGCCGCCCATCACGCGGGCCGATTGCAGCAAGGCGCCCCGTTTCTGCGCAGACGCGAAGGCCTGCAGCTGTGCCGCGTCATTGCCGGCGCTGGTATCCGTGATACCGGTGATGCCGAACCCGGCGAGCATCCGCGAGAGCGCCGCCAGATCCGGCACGTCTGCGGCCGGCAGCTGAGCGCGCAGCCAGTGGTCGCCCCGAAACAGTCTTCCTGTGGGTGCGCCGGTCGCATCACGCTCGAGGCCGTCTGGCGCCGAGCGCAGGTCGAGGCGCGCGAGCGCCTGACTGTTCAAGAACCATACCTTGCCGCTGGCGTGCTGGATGCGCAGCGGCCGATCGGGCATCAGCGCGTCCAGTCGCGCGCGATCGAGCGAACCAGCGCTCTGTTCGTGATAGCCGACCCCGCGTACCCATTCATGCCGGGCCGCCGCGGGCTCACCCGCAGCGCGCTTCGAGGACAACGCGACCTCAAGACCGCCGGCATCCCGCACCGATGATGGCGACAGATCGACCGACGCCCGAGCGGCCGCCAGGGCGAACAGGTGAATGTGGTGATCATGAAGGCCTGGCAGCAGCAACCCGCCTCGGGCATCCAGGTGTTGGTCCGCTCCGGGACCAGAACGCGGTGAGGCTGTCGTGCGCGATGCGCTCGCAACCGACTCAACGCGCCCTGCCCGCAGCCGGACATCCACCCGCGCGCCGTCCGGAAAGCGGGTGGCGTCGGTGATCAGCCAGGTTGCATCGTGCTCCGCAGACACCCAATCGTCCCCTCTCAACCAACGAACCGCTGCGCCTCAAGCCCGAGCCAGTCTAGTGACCGTTCGGCAGGCTGTCGCTTCGAGGTTACACTGCCGGTCATCGACAGAAACGAATACGCCTGCCATGCCGGATGTCACCCCGGAAGCGTCGATCACGCTCGGCTACCTGCTGCCCACTCGCGAGCAGGTCATGACCGATCGCCCGGAAACCGGACCGCTGCTGGCGCTCGCGCAGACCGCCGAGGCGCTCGGTTTCAGCGGTCTTTGGGTCGGAGATTCGCTGCTGGCCCGGCCGCGCCACGATCCGCTGACGCTGCTCGCGGCCATCGCTGCGACCACGCGACGCGCATCCATCGGCACCGCCATCCTGATGCCCGCGCTGCGCAATCCCGTGGTGCTGGCACAGCAGGTGGCCACAGTCGACCAGCTCGCCAACGGGCGCCTGATACTCGGCGTCGGGATTGGCGCCGACAACCCTGCGGTGCGCGCCGAATTCCGCGCGGCAGGCGTGAATTTCGGCGATCGGCTGGGACTGACGCTCGAGGGGCTGAGACTGTGCCGGGCGTTGTGGTCGGGTGCGCCCGTGGACTGGCAGGGGCGCTGGACGCTGGAAGGACAAACACTCGGTCCGCGCCCGCGCCAGACGAACGGCCCGCCGATCTGGATGGCCAGCATGGTGCCGGCCGGCCTCGAGCGGACCGGTCGACGCTTCGACGGTTGGCTGCCGATCGCCCCGGAAGATCCGGCTGCACTGGGGCAACGCTGGCAGCAGGTCCAGGCCAGCGCCGCCGCTGCCGGCCGCGCCGACGCGGTGACGGCTGCCCTGTACCTGACGGTGGCGCTGGATGTGGACACCCAGCGCGCCGAAGCACAGCTGAACGACTATCTGGCCCGCTATTACGCGCCGGTACCCGGCAACATCATGCGCCGCGCCCAGGCCTGCTACGCCGGGCCTGCGGACGGGCTGATCGAACGGTTGAACCAGTATCGGGATTGCGGCATGCGCCACGTCATCCTGCGCTTCGCCGGCGACCAGCTGCGGCACCTGGAGGCCGTTGCCCGAATCGCGCTCGACTGATCGGGGCGGGCGGTCGGGCGCGCGTCACGGGTCGACCGACCGCCCTGGCCGCCGCGCCTAGGCCTTGCCCGCTTCCTGCTGACGACGGCGCAGCCAGTTCCAGCCCTCCGAGGCGTTGCTCATGTCCAGCAGCTGCTCCTTGTGCGCGAGCAGATCCTCGTAGGTGACATCCGAACCCAGCACGACGTCGTCATTGTTGAACACGGCAGCGCACGAGAAGCGACCACTGCCGGCCAGAATCACCTTGCCGGTGGGCGCGTCTTCGCTGCACATCAGCAGCACCGCGGGCGTCACCAGTCGCGGATGGCGCGACGGATCCGGGTTGTCGGGGTTCACCTCGCGACCCGGAATGGTGCCGATCAGGCGCGTTTCTGCCGCCGGACCCAGCGTGTTCACGCGTACGTTCTTCGATTTGCCTTCTTTTTCCAGCACGTTCATCAGGCCGAGCATGCCCATCTTGGCGGCGCCGTAGTTGCCCTGCCCGAAGTTGCCGAAAATGCCCGAGGTAGAGCTGGTAAAAACGATGCGGCCATAGTTCTGGTCGATCATGATCGGCCAGGCGGCGTGGGTGACGTAGGCGGTGCCGTTCAGGTGCACGTCCATGACGATGTCCCAGTCCGCCAGCTCCATCTTCTTGAACGTCTTGTCGCGCAGAATGCCGGCATTGTTGACCAGGATGTGCACGGTGCCGAACGCCTTGACGGCATCGTCAATGATCGACTTCGCGCCTTCCGGCGTGGATACCGACGCCTTGTTGGCAATCGCCGTGCCGCCGGCCGCCCGAATCTCTTCGACGACGCGGTCGGCTGCATCGCCCGAGCCCGTGCCGTCGCCCCGGCCACCCAGATCATTGACGACCACCTTGGCGCCGCGGCGCGCGAACTCCAGCGCGTGGGCCTTGCCAAGACCACCGCCGGCGCCCGTGATCACGACTACCTTGTCCTTGAACTCGCTCATCGTCTCTCCCTCTCGGTTATCACTTCATCCACTGGTCATGCCCCGGTCATCCCCGGGTCATCCCTCGGTCAATGCCTGGGTTCAGGCGCGCTCTCAGATCACGCCCGCCTGCCGCAGGCGGGTTATGTCATCCGCGCCAAAACCCAACTCCGCCAGTATCTCATCGCTGTGCTCGCCAAGGGCAGGGGCCTTCTTCGGGCCGACCCGCCCCAGTCCGTCGACGTTGACAGGATCCCGAATGATTCTCGCCATGCCCAGTTCCTCGACCGCCGTCATGGCCATGTCGTTCGCAAGCACCTGCGGATCGTTCGGCAGGTCCTGAAACTCGGCCACCAGCGCCACTGGGACAGCGTTCGCCCGCATCACCTCGAGCCATTCCGTCGCCGTGCGTTCGGCGATCACCTCACGCAGCATGCCGGTCAGCAGCTCGGCATGCGCGAGGCGATTTTCCGGCGTGTCGAACCGGTCATCCGCCAGCCACTCCAGCCGCTCGATAGACATCAGCAGCGCGTCGAACTCTTGCTCGGTGCGCACCATCGAAAACTGCAGCCAGCGCTGATCGCGGGTGAGATACAGCGCCGTAGTCAGCCGCTGACCCGGGATCGTCGTAAAGTCGGCGTCCGGCGCCCACGCCGCCTGGGCAAAGCAGGACGCGGACCACAGACCGTTCGCCAGCAAGGACGTATGCACCTTGCCGCCGCGGCCGGTGCGCTCGCGCCGCAGCAGCGCGGTGACGATACTGGCGTACAGCGCAACGCCGGTCGGATGGTCACCCATGCCCGCCATGGCCTGAAACGGCTGGGTGCCCTTGTGCCGCATCTGGTTCATCAGGCCGGACCGCGACCAATAGGCCACCAGATCAAAGCTTTCGCGATCGCGTTCAGGGCCCTGTTCGCCGTAGCCCGTCAGCGAGGCGTAGATCATACGCGGGTTGATGTCACACAGGTCTTCGTACTCGAGACCCAGCGCGCGACGCATCGGCAACGGCTGATTGGTGACGTAGATGTCGCATTCGCGAACCATGCGCAGCAGCATCGCCTTGCCTTCAGCATGCTTCAGGTTCAGCGCGAGCGAACGCTTGTTGCGGGCATCCAGCGCCCACGTGTAGTTGTGGGCCGACTCGGGACTGACCACCGCCTGATAGTAGTTGCGGTAGGCGTCGCCGACGCCCGGCTGCTCGATCTTGATGACGTCCGCACCGCGGTCCGCCAGCATGGTGGCTGCCGTCGGCGCGGCAATCCACGAACCCACGTCCAGCACCTTCATGCCCTGAAACAGCAGCTCGTCGTCCATCTGGCCCCCCAGGAATCCCCGCTTGCCGCGCTTCGACCCAGCCTCCCCGGCGCGGGCCAATACGGCTGCATGATCCCGTGGCGGGACCAGCGGGGCAAGCGGGCCGTCGACGCCGACCGCCGCCAGCGTCACCGGGACGTCATCTGACCGCTGCATGATAGCCGCCAAGTCTTATCCAAGGCGCCTGCAAAAGACCAGACCGTTTCGGGCC
>CAZVMA010000103.1:0-8128 GCA_964628545.1 uncultured Pseudomonadales bacterium
GCCGCTGCTGTTCGGTCTTGCCAAGGCCAAGTACTACCTGCGCACCGCGGATTTCATCGATGGCCGCACCGCCGATCAGATCGGGCTGGTCAGCAAGTCGGTGCCGGGCGCGACGCTGCTGGAGGAGGCCTTTCGCGTCGCTAACAAGCTGGCCACAGGTCCGCAGGACGCCGCGCGGCTGACCAAGCGCGCGCTCAACCTATGGGTGAATCAGGCAGCCCCCGCTTTCGACGCGAGTCTGGCCTTCGAGATGCTGAACTTCATGGGCCCGGACGCGGCCGAAGGCGTGGCGGCGCTGCGCGAGCGACGTCCACCTCGCTTTCCCTGATCTACCTCATTCGGGCACCGGCAGCAGGGGTGGCAATGCCGCAAGACGGGTCTCCAATACCGCCATCAGGGCGCGCTGACGCGGGTCGTCCGCGCCGCCAAAGCGAGCCGCCAGCTCGGTGTCAGCAAGCCCCTCCGGCAGGTCAGCCGCTTCTGGCATGAAGTCGCTCTCCACCCAGCCACGGGCCAGGCGAGCCTGCAGCACCAGGGCCTCTGCCTCCGATCGGGTGGCCAATGCGCCGAACCGCGCGCCCGCCCGATCAGCGAGCAGATCGCCGAACGAGAAGCCAGAGCCCTCGACAGCATCAAGATCTTCCTTCAGCCGGCCGACGGCATCACTCATGGCGGCATGGGATAACGGCACCAGCGCAGCACTCACCAGAAAGTGTCGCGCCCAGTCGGGTCGACCGCGCAGCGCAACCGGCATCAGTTGATCCCGAAGCGCCTCCCAGGTCGGGGGCAGCGCCACGCCCGCGAGTGCGGCGATCTGTTCATGGCCGAGCAGCGTCGCCACCGCGACCAGCGCTGCCTGATTCTCCGCGGCCGCGCCACCCGACGCGCTGCGCGCGGAGGCAAGTGCAAACGCAGCACGCACCACGGCGCCCAGGCGATCCGGCGCGCGCGCAAGGCGCGGCGCTGTCGCGCGCAGGGCCTCGAACTGGGCGGCTACCGCCGCTGCAACGCGCTCGTCGGCGCCCGTCAATCGCTGCAGCCTGGCCAGCGCATCTGCGTCCAGCACCGGCCCCTGATAGCGCGCCATGAGCCCACGCCCGTCCAGGGTCAGCCAATCGATCGACCGCAGGAAGGGACCGTAATCGCGGTGGCGGGCCAGCCACTGAAATCCGGACTGCACCAGCCACTCGCACAACGTGGGCGGCAGTACCACCTGCCCGAGGGCCAGGCCACATGCCGAAACCTGAAGCCGACTGTCCCGAACGCCCAGCGCCAGCAGGCCGGAGACCACGATGGGCCTGGGCGGCTCGTCCTCTGCCGCGGGCCGCGATACGGCCAGCCATTCGGCCGGCTGAATGGCGATTCGAAACCGGGTCACCCCCTGATCGGTCACCAGCTCAGCGCGCGGCTCACGCGCGAGCAACTGCGCCAACCAGCGCAGCAGCGCCTGCAGCTCTGCCCCGCTGAACTCGACCACAGCCGCCTGCCCGGACGCCAGCGCCAGGGGGTTGGCGGCACGCAATCGCTCGATCAAGGCGCGTTTGGCTGCGACCTCCACCCGCGCCGGGGGAACCGATTCGCTTTCGCCCGAGCGCGCCAGCAGGTAACCCGCGAGCGACAGGCAGCTCATCACCACCGCCACGACCAGCGCACGGCCGAGCAGGGCAGGCAAGATTCGAAAGCCGGCGGGTCGCAAGGCGCCCCCCAGGAATAGACCGGCCGCCAACCCGATACCCGGCAGCAGCAGCGTTAACGGCACCGGTGCCTGCCAGCGTCCGTCGGGGCCGATACCGGCCAGCAGCAATACGAAACTGCCGCCCCAAACCGCAGCCAGCAGGACGCTGAACGGCACCCCCCACCTGGATCGCGCCGGAAAGGCGAGACGCGCGAGCAGCCCCTGAACAATGCCGGGTACTAGCACCGCTACAAGGACAGAAGCCGCTCGGGTGCCAATGCCGCCGGTATCGGCAGAAACGCCAAAAACTGCCGGCAACCAGATCGCCCACTGTCCACCGGCATCGATCAGTGCGCGGGGTACGGCAACCGGCAAAACGACCAGCACCGCCACCAGCAGCGCCCACCCAAAGCCTGCGGCAAGCCAGCTCAACGCCATGCAGACCCCGTTGCCTTGTCCATGCCCAGCTTGCGCTCAGAACGCGCGACGCCGCGCCAACAGAACGTACGCGACGATCGCTACCCCGGCGATGATGAACATCACCACGGTCGTGGAGCGGTAGCCGCTGAACTCGATCAGGTTGCCGGCCAACGGCGGACCGATGATACCCCCCAGCATTGCCGTGCCGGGCACCAGGGCGCCCAGCTTGCGCGTGGTGTCGCGCTGCGCCACCAAAGCAACCACGAAGGGGATGTAGAAATTCCAGGCCGCATTGAACACGAATACCGCCGCGGCGAACGCCACAACGCCATTGGCGAAGGCCAGCCCCGGCAGCGAGCACATGAACAGCAGACCCACGCAGGTCTGCGGCCAGACCCCGGCGACCCGTCCGGAAACCGCGACCGCGCCGAGCGAGCCGATCATGCCGACAAACAGCCCCGCGGCGATCAGGTTGGCGGAGGTGCCCTGGTCCAGGCCGGCCGCCAGTCCAAGCCGTTCCAGAAAGGGCCACAAGCCCGCGCCCGCAACGTAGAACACGACCATGCTGACGAGCACCAGCCACGCAACGATCGGCGCCGGGCGCTTCACGGTGCGAGCGTCCGCTGCCGCATGGTCGTCGTCCATGCGCGCGGATAAGCCAAAGATCAGGGGCAGGGCCAGCAGGAACGGGGCCGCGAGCAGCAAAACGTAGGTCGACAGGCCGAGACGCTCGACCGGCACCAGCGCCAGGAATGTGCCGGCCAGAATCACGTCGGCGGTGATCTTGAGCCCGTAGCCGCGCGCGGGGTTATCGAGCCGCGCGATGATGCTGACGCAAATGCTGGCGGTGCCCACGGCCGTCACGCCCAGCACGATCTGCACGAGGTACAGCAAGGGCAGCGTGGGGGCATGGCCGAGGGCGACCAGTCCGGCCGACATGGCAACCAGCAGCAGCGCGACCATGGGACGAAGCGGGAACCGGTGCGCCCAGTACGGCGCCGAAAGCGACGTCATCAGTCCGGCCAGAGTATTTGTGGCCACCAGGTAGCCGATATCGGCGGCAGAAAGACCGTAGCGCTCACCCAGGAGGCCCAGCGTGACCGGCAGCACATTAGCCGGTAGCGCGGTGACGCTGGCGATGAGGATGGCAAACGCGGCGAGCTTAGGCATGACAATGTCCCGGGCGGCAATGCGCGCCGCGTGCGGATGCTACGCGTTTAGCACGTACTCGGGCACCCGCACCGTCAGCGACTCACACCAGAAATTGACCACAGCGGAAAGCGGCCGGCATAGTGAAACCGACAGAGGATCACAGCATGCGACTGAGCGAAACAGACGCCTCGTTCATCTACGCTGAATCGACCAGCGGGCCGATGCACATCTCCTCGGTGTACGTGCTGGAAGGCGAGTTGGCTTACGAGCGCGTTCTGGAACGCTTTCGCGCGCGCCTGCACCTCATTCCCGCCTACCGGCGGAAGCTGGCGCCAGTGCCCCTGAATCTGGCGCACCCCGAGTGGGTGGATGACCCCGATTTCGAATTGACCGAACACGTGCTCCATCACGTGCTGCCGCCTGACAGCACGCTCGATGACGGGATCGCGGCCGCAGTAACCCTGAACGAGCCGCTGCTCGATCGCCGCCGGCCGCTCTGGAAACTGGTCGTCGTAACGGGTGTGCCCGGCCACACGCTGATCCTGCAGGCCACGCACCACGCCATGATCGACGGCGCGTCCGGCATCGAGCTGACTACGATCCTGTATGACCTGGACCCCCGCGCCGGCGAACCGGAGCCAGCGCCCTGGGCCCCGCGCGAGCCGGCCGGCGCGCTGACGCGCTTCGGACAGGCGCTGCGTGAGCAGGTAGACACCTGGCGCGAGGGTGACCCGCTGCGTTTGTTCCGGGGCGGCGCGAAACAGCTTGCACTGCTGGCGAAGGCGACCGAGGTCTGCGCCCGCTTCGTGCTGCAGCCCGCCATTCTGGCCCCCTTCAACGCCGGGCTGGTCGGACCGCGGCGCCGGGTCGCGTGGCTGAAGCGCTCCTTCGCCGAACTGCGCGACATCCGCCGCACTTTCGGCGGCACCATCAACGACGTCGTGCTGGCCGTGGTCTCCGAAGCCGTTGCGCGGTACCTCTCGCGGCACGACCAACGCAACAGCAATCAGTATCTGCGCATCATGTGCCCGGTTAATGTGCGTACCGAGAACCAGCAGGGCGCGCTCGGGAACCAGGTTTCCGGCATCTTCCCGCGGCTGCCCGCGTGGCCCATGGACGCCGTCGAGCGCCTGCGCACGGTGATTCAGACCATGGACGCGATCAAGGATGGCGAAGAGGCGCAGGCCCTGACGCTGATGCGGGAGGCCATGCCCACGCTGCCGCCGGTCGGCATGGCCGCAACCCAGCTGGTGGGCACCCGCTATGATCCCACCGCGCTGGCCGCGCGCGTCGCCATGCCGGTGCTGCCAAGCCCCACCGGATTTCGGCCGCCGAATCCCGGCATCAACTTCGTCTGCACCAATGTGCCGGGCGTGCAGGTGCCGCAGTATCTGTGCGGGCACCGGGTGCGCGACACGCTGGGCCTGCTGGTGCTCACCGGCAACATCGGCCTTGGCGTGACCATTCTGAGCTACAACAAAGAGCTGTTCTTCACCTTCATCTGCGAGCCCCGTCTGCTGCCGGACGTGGACACGCTGGCCGAGCTGGCGACCGAGGCGTTCGATGAACTGAAGCGCGCGGCGGACAGCCCGAACCGAGCCCCAGCCTCCACCCAGGCGGAAACAGACCAGCCGCAACCCGTACCACCCGCATCAGGCCGACCCGATCGAGATCCAACATGAGCAAGCCGCAACTGGCGCCACTGCCCCAAAAGCTGATCGCCCGCTACCCGAAATCGCTGACGCTGCCCGACGGCGGGCGCGTGGAGCTGCGCCTGATGACCCCGGACGACCGCGACGCGATTCTGGGCTTCGCGCGCGCTCTGCCAGAGGAAGACCTGCTGTTCCTGCGGGTTGACCTGACCGAGCCCACTGTGGTCGATGCGTGGATGGCCAGCGTGGCGTCGGGACACTCGGTGACTGTGGTGGCAATCGACCGCCAGGGACTGGTCGGCTACGCCACCGTGCACCGCGATCCGGCACCGTGGACGCGCCGGGTGGGCGAGCTGCGGGTGAATGTCAGCCGCGCCTACCGCGCTCGCGGTCTCGGTCGCACGTTGACCGCCGAGATCTTCGATCTCGCCCGCGGGCTTGGCTTGCGGAAGATGCAGGCCAACATGACGGCCGATCAGCATGGGGCACAGGCCGCATTCCGGCGGCTGGGTTTTGTGCCCGAGGCGCTGCTGGCCGACTACGTGGAGGATCGACGCGGCCGACCACGCGATCTCGTCATCATGTGCTACGACATCGCCGGGCATTCCGACCAGGCAGGCGAGCCGCTGCGCCTATGAGGTCGGCGCGGAGCTGCGGCCCAAATCGTGCCGCAGGTCGCGCCCGGCAGCGAAATAGCAGAGCGCGGCAATGGCGTTCACCGCAGTCACGGCAATCAGCGCCATGCGCAGCCCGTCTGCCCCGAAGACCGAGGGCGCGCCCAACAGATCCGATGCGATGCCGGTTACCTGCGGGCCCAGCCCCATGCCGATCAGATTGATCATGAACAGCATGATGCTTGCGGCCATGGCGCGCATGCGCATCGTGGCCATGGCCTGAGTGAGCGCGAACGTGGGGCCAAGATAGTAGCCCCCAAGCAGTCCCGGCAACGCGGACACCAGCAGCGCCACGGACGCCACCGGCCACAAATAGAAGAACACCGAAAACGGTAGCGCGATCAGGTTCGCGATACCGGGCAGCCAGACATACCAGCGCACGTCACGATGGGAAAAGCGATCGCCGAGCCAGCCCCCCAGGAAGGTGCCCAGCATGCCCGGGATGCCAAGCCAGAACAGCCACGTGCCGATGGCTGCGGTGCCCATATCGTGTGAGCGGATGAGAAACGCCGGAATCCAGTAGCCCACCCCGTAGCCCACGAACGACTGCAGCGACGCGCCCAGAATGAGGAAGCGGAAGCTGCGCCGCGCCCACAGATGAGCCAGCACCTCCCGCACCGGTGGTGGTGGCTCGGCAATCCGCGGGCCGGGATCCATTGCCCCTCGCTCCGGCTCACGCAGCGTGAAGCGCACCACCAGGGCCAGCAGCAGGCCGGGCGCGCCGACCAGCATGAAGGCGGTGCGCCAGTCGAACGCCTCGTTCAGCCAGCCGCCCAGAAAAGAGCCCAGCATGCCGCCGGCGGGAATGCCGAGCGCATAAATGGACAGCGCGGTGGCCCTGCGGCTTAACGGAAACAGGTCCGAGATCATCGAGTGTGAAGGCGGGCTGCCGCCGGCTTCCCCGATCGCAACGCCGATGCGGGCGATCAGCAAATGCCAGAAATTCGCCGCGAAGCCGCACACCACGGTCATCGCGCTCCAGATCGCCAGGCTGATCGCGACCACATTGCGGCGCGTCGACACGTCTGCCAGGCGTGCAACCGGGATGCCGATGAAGGTATAGAAAATCGCGAACGCCACGCCGCCAAGAAAACCCATCTGGGTATCCGAGAGGCCCAGATCTTCCTTGATCGGCTGATTCAGCATGCCAAGGATGGAGCGGTCGATGAAATTGAAGACGTAGACGACGAACAGCAGGCCCAGCGCATACCAGGCGCGCCCAGTCACACGCGACTCGCCCGCTTCCGGCCGGTCGGCGCTGTTTGGAAGCGGCGCGTCAGACACGATGAATCTCCCCCGCCGGCTGTTGCCGGGCGACCGATGGTGACCGATCCAGCGACCGAAGACCACCCACACCCCCTGCGAGCCAAGCCCACCGGCCAAACCCGGCCACACGCCTGTCTTGACCCGGAGCGCCCATCCGGGGAATTCTGCGCCCAACACGGACCAGAGGACGGGCGAGATGCGCCAATCGTACGCGTCGAGGCTGGCGCCTGCGCTGCTGCTGGTGGCGGCGACCACCGCATACGGAGCGCGGCCGACGACCGAGGCGCTGCTGCAGTCCTATGGCTATTCGGCCAGCGATATCGCCGGCGTCCGGGCAGGCAAGATCGAGCGTCGTCGTCCGCCCGCGGCGCATGAACGCGATCTCACGGCCGGATTCGTCTTCTTCGTTCCCTTGTCGCCGTCAGAACTGGTCGACGAGGCTCGCGCCGGGCTGCTGGACGAGCCCAACGAAGCCGCCAGCACCAGCAGGACCATTGCCGAGGCGGACACACTCGACGCGTTCAGCGGATTAACGCTCGAGCCCGACCGGTCGCGCCGGGCCGCACGGTACACCCGCGCGCGCGGCGGAGATGACCTGAACCTGTCCACCTCGGAGATCGCAGCCTTCAATGCGCTAGGGCCTGCTGCTGCGCCCGAAGCTGTCGAGATGCGGGTTCGCCAGTCGCTGCTGTCACGCTACCAGGCTTATCGGACGGGCGGTCTCGCCGGCATCGAGCCGTATGATCGCGGCCAAGACAAGACGCGCTCCGTTGCGGATGATCTGCGCGCGGCGCTCGAGGCCATGACGGCGCTGCGGGCCAATGCGCCGGCCGCACACGCCGCCATGCTCCGCTACCCGGACGCCCAGCTGCCCGGCACGCAGCAGGCGTTTCGCTGGAAACAACTATCCGCGAACGGTATCCCGACTATCGTTCTGGGCCACGGCCTGTTCATTCCCGACGGTGATGCCAGGATCGTGCTGCAGCGTCAGTACTACGCCAGCGAGGGTTTCAACTGCGAGCAAGCGGTGGCCGCCTTTCTGCCGGTCGAAGGCGGTACCGTGGTGGTCTACATCAATCACACGTCGACCGATCAGGTTGGCGGGTTCGGCGGCGGCACCAAGCGATCGATCGGCAGCAAGCTGATGGCGTCCGAGCTGGAGTTCTTCCTGGTCCGCGAGACCTACGAGGACCTGCAGGACCGCGGCTATCACGCGCCGACGCCGATCAGCGTCTACAACGAGGATTACCACGTCTTCCAGACCTCCAAGGAGGAGGTGGTGGTGCGGG
>CAZVMA010000104.1:0-2948 GCA_964628545.1 uncultured Pseudomonadales bacterium
CCGGCGGATACCCAGCTTGGTCGAGGCGAGCCGATCGAGGACACCGCGCGGGTGATGTCGGAGATGGTCGATGCCGTGGTCATCCGCACGCGGCCGCACGAGGACATCGTGCGTTTCGCGAACGCGTCGCGAATCCCGGTGATCAACGCCATGACCGGTCTTTTGCATCCATGCCAGCTGCTGGCGGACGTCCAGACGTTCGAAGAGCGGCGCGGACCCATCGCGGGCCGACGCGTCGCCTTCGTCGGCGACGGCTACAACATCTGCAACTCATACCTGGAAGCGTCGACCCAGTGGGGTTTCGAGCTTCGGGTGGCATGCCCGGCCGGCTTCGAGCCCGCGCCGGAACGCGTTGCCGCGGCGCCGAACGCCCGACTGACCGAATCTCCGCAGGAGGCCGTCGCGGGCGCCGACCTGGTCGTGACCGACGTCTGGTCGTCAATGGGCCACGAGGATGAGGCGGCGCGTCGGCGACAGGCATTCGCGGGGTATCAGGTGAACGAGGCGCTGCTCGATCGGGCCGGTCCCGACGTGCTGTTCATGCACTGCCTACCCGCGCATCGCGGCGAGGAAATCAGCAGCACGCTGCTGGACGACCCGCGCTCCGTCGCGTGGCAGGAAGCCGGCAACCGGCTGCACACGCAAAAAGCCCTGCTCGAGTTCCTGCTCGCCTGATCCAGACCCGGCTCACACCGCGACCGGCTTCCGGAACAGCTCGTCCAGCGGCTGTGGGCGACCGATGTGGTACCCCTGCGCGTAGTCAATGCCGATCTCGCGCACGCACTCGAGCACCGCCGCGGTCTCAACGCACTCGGCGATTGTTCGCTTGCCAAGGTAGTGACCGATTTCGTTGATCGAGCGCACAAGCGCCAGATCGTGCGCATTTTCCGCCAGCTGCCGAATAAAGATGCCGTCGATCTTGAGCATGTCCACCGGCAGGTGCCGGAGATAGGAATACGAAGACAGGCCAGTACCAAAATCATCCAGCGCGAACCGGCAGCCAATGCTCTTCATGCGCTGCATGAAGTCACGCGCCTGATCGAGGTTCAAAATGGCGGTGGTTTCCGTGATCTCGAAACAGACTTTGGCGGTCGGGGCGCCGGTACGCGCGAACGCGTCCAGCACAAAATCGGCAAACGCCGCGTCGCCGACCGACTGACCGGACAGATTGATACCCATGCCGCTGACCCCCACCAGCGCCTCGGGATTGGCGGCCATCCAGGCCAGCACGCGCGACACTACCCAGCGATCCAGCAGCGCGATGCGCTGGTAGGTCTCGGCACCTTGAATGAACTCGGACGGCGGCACCAGTTCGCCTTCGGGCGTGCGCATGGTGAGCAGAATCTCGTAGTGCATGTCGCCTTCCGCACCCTCGAAGACGGGCGCGATAGCCTGGCAGTTCAGCACCAGACGATCCTCCGCCAGCGCGCGGTCTAGATGCGCGACCGACTGCATGATGCCGTGACGACTGCGAATGTCGGTGTCCGCGTCGCGATAGGTTCGGATGCGATTGCGGCCGGAGGCCTTTGCCGCATAGCAGGCTTCGTCGGCATGCCGCATGGCGGCATCGACGGAGCGGGTTTCGCGATCGATCAGCACCAGCCCGATGCTGGCCGTGACCGAGTGGCTATGCCCGTCCAGCGCGAACGGAGACTCCCGCAGGGCGGCCTGCACACGCTCGGCCAGCGCGCCGGCCGCACCGGCATCGACATGCTCGGCGAGCAGCCCAAACTCGTCGCCACCCAGTCGGGCGATGTGCAGATGGGGCCCGGCGAACCGTTCCGACAGCACGCCGGCAACCCGCTTCAGCAGTTCGTCGCCGACCGAGTGACCGCTCGTGCTGTTGACGATCTTGAACTGATCCAGATCGACATACAGCAGCGCTGCATTGGTGCCCCGGGTGCGCGCGGTCTGCACCACGCGCGTGGCCAGACGCTCGAATTCGCGCCGGTTCAGCAGCGTGGTGAGCTCGTCATGCGCCGCCTGGAAGGCAAGCTGGGTATGCAGGTTCTCCAGCAGTCGCTGCGAGGCGCGCTCGACGCTGGGCAGATCATCGTCCTCGATCAGAGTGAAGAGCCCACGACAAAACGCATCGGTCATGGCGCCAAGCGACACCTCGCGCACCTTGATGCCCAGCCGGTTGACCAGGGTAAAGGGCCCTGGGTCAGCGCCGGCATGGGCGACCGTCAGAATCTGCGGACGTCGGTCAGCATCCGCCGCGGCCAGCCGATCGCCGCGGGACAAGCGCGCCGCCCGGTCTCGCGCCGCCCGCCAGTCGGCGAGGCCGCTTGCCGTGGTCTCTGTATCGCGAGGCGCCGCGGCGGGGTCAGGCTCGACCTCGTTGCGGGCAAAACCGAGCATCTCGCCAACCGCGTCCAGAGCGACCCAGACCCGCTCGATGGGCGGCCGTTGCCGGACATCGCCGTCTCCGGAGCTGGGCTCTTGCGGCAGATCGAAGGGCGCTTCTGCGGTCGCAGCCGCGAGCGCCATGGCCAGCGGCGTACGCCGGGCGGGATCGAAGCCAATGCGCTTCAGGCCGATACCGACCTGCTGCAAGAGCGCGTCCGTCGATGCGTCGTCATCGCTCGTCGCGCGGGATTGGTGATCGACTGCGTCTACGCGCTCGAGCCGGTCCATGATCGCGGTCACGACCGCCAGACCGTGCTGCCAGTCTGCACAGTCCGGACCACCGCGCAGATGCGCGTTCACCAGCAGATTGCGCCAGCCGGGGTTGAGCAACCGCAGCGCCAAGACCGGTACGGCGCGGTCCGCCAGCAGCGGCGTCAACGCCGCCACCACCGCGCGCCGCGCGAGCCTGAGCCGGTATTGGCCCTCGGCCGCGCGCGCGGTGCGGTCCAGGTTGGCGGCAAAGCCCCGCTCCTGGCGCTCGATCAACGGCTCGAGCGCGGCCACTGCGCCCCGCAGCACGCCGGGATCGCGATCAAACT
>CAZVMA010000104.1:2958-6514 GCA_964628545.1 uncultured Pseudomonadales bacterium
GCCGACCGACCTCACGGTCGATGCCGTCACGGACATCGCGGGCCGAGCCCACCCGCGCCAACTGATTCAGGAGCGCGAGCGCCGGGTGCGGCTGTCCGAGTGCATCCGCCGCAAACAGCCCAGGATCGTCCGCTGCCACCTTGCCGAGCATGTCCGCCAGCCGCTGGACCCAGTCGCGAGCCCCTTCCGTTAGACGCTCGTCCTGCTTGAGCGAGTCCACCAACCCGCGCAGGAGCTCAGAGCCCGTGACTGGCGCACTGTGGCCGGGATCTGATCCGTCTCCGGAGGCGCCGCGGGCGACATGCGCCAGACGACGAATGGTCTGGTACGTGGCCGCCCAGGCCGGCAGCGCGCCGTCCAGGACCGCCGCCGAGCCAGGACCCGCGGCCACCATGGTTGCCCCGGCAACGGTTGCGCCCACGGGAACGATGCCAACGGCCGGCTCCAAACCGCCGGGATAGCGTCCAGCCCAATGCATCGGGACCAGCGTGCCGGGCAGCGCAGCAGACGTCCCGATGGCCGAACCAGCTTGGGCAGCGGCACCCGCCGGCGCTGAGGTCGGCGTATCGAACACACTCGAGCGGGGCCGCTCGGCGAGCGCAGCCAGAATGTCCGTCAGGGCGCCAGGGGCCGGCAGCAAGCCGCTTTCGTCCAGCTGCCGGATCAGCCCGTCGTAGAACGCGCCAAGCTGAGCCTGCAGCGCCTGCTCGAATGGTCGCTGGGCCGCGTGACGGCTGGATCGACGCAGCCCGGCACCACGGGTGGCGTCGGCGAAGGCCCAGCACAGAATGGCCGGACCCACCGGCAGCGCTTCACGGTGCGCCCAGATGGGCTCGACCAGACCCAGCCGGGCGCGCAGCGCCAGCAGCTGCGGCGCGAAGCGCGCTTCCATTTTCGCGATCAGGTCGATCACCAGGAGCCAGTCCTCGAACCCCTCAGTGTCGACCACCGAGAGCTCGGTATCGTCGCCGGTTTCCCGCCGTCTGCGCCGCTCGAGCACGGTTTCCAGCGGTGTCGTGCGGACTATCTCGGTCAGCACCCCGGCGGCGAACGGCCGCACCAGCGCCGCACGTCCGTAGCGTTCGAGAAAGTCGAGCGCCTCGAGATGAGCCTGCTGCTGCAGCTGGTTGCCCGCGTCGCGCGCGGCGACCAGGAACCACTGCTCGCCCATGCGCAGAAACGCATCGCCAAGGTTGTCGAGGGCGGCGCGCGCAAGGTCATGGACGCTCTCGCGCACCCTGCCGGCGGCTGTGTGCGAGAGCCGGCGGGCGCGCAGCAAAGCCAGAGGCAGATCGGCAAGTTCATGCGCGGTGCCGGCATAGCGCCCCGCGAGGTCAGCGATGCCGCCGTTCCTGCCGCTGGCCGCATCATCCGCCTGCTCCGACACCAGGGGCCTGGCCTGGCGCAGCATCGCCGCGAACGCGGCCGCCGGCATTCCGTCCACGATCGAGACGCCGAGCGCCCGACCATCGCCGATGATGCGAGCGACCTGCGCCGCGACCTTGAATGACTGTGAACCCTGCGGCGTCGGCACCGAGAATTGAACGCCCAGCGCATCGCCAGGGGCCAGGCCCGCACGCGCCACCAGGTGCGCATGGGCGGGATTGTCGATTTCGAGCAGCATGCCCTGTGCGCAGAAATCGCGAATGCCGCACAGCCACGAGCGCCCTTGCGGAGGATGCACGAGCGCGGCGAGGTCGATGGGCAGACGCGGGGAGCGGCGACGTTCCACAAGTCACTCCGGGACGAAGTCTCGGGGCACCTTAGCGAAACGCCCTCCCTGCTTCACGCAGAAGCGGCGCGTTATAAGGCACGCGTCACAGCTCTGCGCCATCCTTCCAGCAGACGGGTGCGTATTTCCGGCGCCAGCGTCGGCTGGAACTCGCGGTCGAGGCGCCACATGTGCGTTGCGCCGACCAGATCAGACGCGAGCCCGGCCCCGACCGCCGCCAACAGCGCCGCCCCCAACGCCGTTGTTTCGGTGGTCTGTGGCCGTTCGACCGGGCAATCCAGGACATCGGCGAGGAACTGGCAGAGCCAGTCATTCACGACCATGCCGCCATCCACGCGCAGTCGCGTAACGGGTGCGCCGTCTGCGGCCATAGCGTCCAGCAGATCGGCGGTCTGATAACCGACGCTGGCCAGCGTCGCCGTCACGATCTGGTCGCGGCCGGAGTCGAGCGTGAGGCCGGTCAGCACGCCGCGCGCATCGGGCTGCCAGTGCGGCGCACCAAGACCCGTGAACGCGGGCACCAGGTAGACGCCCTGGGTATCCGGGCCCGTGCGTCGGGCAATGGTTTCCGTCTCGGCTGCCGACGCGATCAGTCCGAGGCGGTCACGCAGCCACTTCACCGCAATGCCGCCCGAGAAAATGCTGCCTTCCAGGGCGTAGGTCACGGCGCCATCGAGCCGGTAAGCGACGGTCGACAGCAGCGCCTGGGTCGATTTGAGCTGCCGTGCGCCGGTGTGGGTCATGACGAAACAGCCGGTGCCGTAGGTGCTTTTGCTCATACCGGGGTGGATGCACGCCTGGCCGATCAGCGCCGCCTGCTGGTCTCCGGCAACCCCGCGAATGGGCACGTCAGCGCCCAACCAGCGCGCCTCGGCCACACCGAAATCACCCGCGCTGTCGCGCACCTCCGGCAGCAACGCGCGCGGAATATCGAAATAGGCGAGCAATTCGGGGCTCCAGTCCTGCCGGCCGATGTCGAACAGCAGGGTGCGCGACGCATTGGTGGCGTCGGTGGCGTGCACGCGCCCGCCGGTCAGCCGCCAGATCAGGAAGCTGTCGACCGTGCCGAAACAGAGTTCACCGCGCCTTGCCCGGGCGCGGAGCCCGGGCACCTCATCCAGCAGCCAGGCGAGCTTGGTGGCCGAGAAGTAGGGATCGATTACGAGCCCGGTCTGACTGCCCACCAGATCCGCGACACCGTCCGACCGCATCGCCTGACAGCGTGACGCGGTGCGGCGGTCTTGCCAGACGATCGCGTTGTGTACGCACCGGCCGGTGGCGCGTTCCCAGACGAGCGTAGTCTCGCGCTGGTGGGTGATGCCGATGGCCGTCAACGCGGACGCTTCTGTCCCGGCGTCCGCAAGCGCCTGGCGGATGGCGCGCATCGTCGTATCCCAGAGGAGCTCCGGATCCTGCTCCACCCAGCCATCCGCGGGAAAGATCATGTCGAAGGGCTGCTGACCAACGCCAAGCACGCGGCCATCGGCGTCGAAGACGATAGCCCGGGAGCTCGATGTGCCCTGATCGATCGCGAGCAAGGGTCCGGGCATGGCGTCATCTCCGATGGCAATGTTGAAAGGCAGTCGGCGCGCCTGCCGGGACGGCAGGGCGGTCGGGCGCTACCGGCCGCCGGGGCCTCGAAGCGTCACTATATCGAGCTCGGCGCGCCTATGACGAGACGTCCGGATCGCTCACCGCATGGAGCCCGCGTCTTCTCTCTGCCTTGTCGGCACTGGCGCCGCGGCTTCCCGCAGAGCCGGCTGGCCTGCTTGCGGGTCGGTATCGCGGTTGTCCACAGATGTCCTCAGGTTATCCACAGCCATC
>CAZVMA010000104.1:6524-8062 GCA_964628545.1 uncultured Pseudomonadales bacterium
GAGACCGCATTATCTTGGGTCAAATTCGTTGTAATGCCCTATATATAGGGTTTTCGGGGTGTCGTTGATGCGCCGCGCGCTGCCCGTGGCGCGCACTTTGGCAAACCAGCTGCGCGCCTCTGAGCGAGCCCCTATGGGAACGCCTCGGGACGCGTCGGGACGCGTCGGGACGCGTCGGGACAAAAAGATTACGGCAGCAGAGGGCCATCGCACCGGACACCCCGGCACGTCCCGTCGCTCCGGGAAAACGCCGGAAGCCTGTGCCGGCAGTGGCGCAAGCGGTCAACAGCACGAGCCGGTAACAGCGAGAGCCGGTAAGAGCGATGGCCCGCAAGAGCGTCAGCACTAAACAGACAGCCCGAAAGACACGCTGCGAGATCAAGAAGAGCCTGAAAAAGAACAGGCCGAAAGAAAAAAGAACAGCCTGAAATAAACAGCAAAAACAGAACCGCCTGAATCAGAACAACCACCGGACCAGACACGGGAACGACGGGGGGACCACCCAGATCATGCAGACCGACCTGAACCCACAAGGCCCCGCTGGGGCCCGCTACACCAGCGAGCCATCGGCCGCCGCAACCGACGGCAGTTCCGCCATGACCTTGACCCCGTCCCTGGCAGCCACCGCGCCCGGGCAGCTCAAGGTCATCAAGCGCAACGGCACCGTGGTGCCGTATACCGACGACAAGATCACCGTTGCGCTGTCCAAGGCCTTCCTGGCCGTCGAGGGCGGCACCGCCGCGGCCTCGCCCCGCATTCGCGTGCTGGTCGATGAGCTCACCAGGCAGGTTACGGCCACCTTTCTGCGCCGCTTCCCCTCCGGCGGCACGATCCACATCGAAGATATCCAGGATCAGGTGGAACTCGCGCTCATGCGTTCGGGTGAGCAAAAAGTGGCGCGCGATTACGTACTCTACCGCGAAGAGCGGGCGCGCATCCGGGCCCAGCGGCGCTCCGAACAGACGCCGGTCGCTGACGCACCGGTAATCGGCGTCGTCGGCAGCGACGGCCAGCGCCGACCGCTCGACGTCGCGCGACTGCGCCAGCTGGTGCATGAGGCGTGCGAGGGCCTGTCGGACGTCGACGGCGAGCGCGTCCTGCGCGAGGCCATGAACAACATGTACGACGGCATCAGCGAGCGCGATGTCGCCACCTCGCTGCAGATTTCCGCCCGCACGCTGGTCGAGGAAGAGCCGAATTACACATTCGTGACTGCACGTCTGCTGATGGACGATCTGCGCAGTGAGGCTCTGCGTTTCCTCGGCGTCAACGCCAGCCAGAACTATCACGCGACCCAGTCGGAAATGGGGTCGGTCTACGCCGCGGCGCTGGCCGCGTTCGTGACCAAGGGTATCGAACTGGAACTGCTCGCCCCGTCGCTTGCGGGGTTCGACCTGGCGGCACTTGGCGCCGCACTGAAGCCAGAACGCGACCAGAATTTCACCTATCTGGGCCTGCAAACGCTGTACGACCGCTACTTCATCCACAGTGACGATGTGCGCTTCGAGCTGCCCCAGGTGTTCTTCATGCGCGTAGCG
>CAZVMA010000105.1:0-5405 GCA_964628545.1 uncultured Pseudomonadales bacterium
GATGGCCGGGGTCTCGGCTGGCAGATGCTCGGGCCGCCGGCGACGAGTTTCCTGGTCTGGCCGTTCGTGGCTCTGGTCCTGCACGCGCTGCGCGCGCGTGTTCGTGTCTCCTGACGGGGGGTTCGATCATGGCGCCGCCCGCTGAACCGCTTGTCCTCGCATCCGGCTCGCCGCGGCGTTCTGCCCTGCTGCGCCAGATTGGTATTCCCCATGTGGTGATGCTGCCGGTGGTGCCCGTGGATGAAACACCGCTGACGGGCGAAGCGCCTGCCGATTATGTGCTTCGGCTGGCCTGCGCCAAGGCGCGTGCGGTGCTGGTTCCTGGGCGCCTGGTGCTGGCTGCGGATACCACGGTGGTGGCAGACGGGCAGATCCTCGGAAAACCGCAGGATACGGCGTCGGCGGTTGCGATGCTGCTGTCGCTGGCGGATCGCGCCCATGCGGTGTTCACTGGCGTTGCGCTGCGTCGCGATGCTGAGCTGCGGTCTGTGCTGGTTCGTACAGAGGTAAGGTTTCGCCCGATATCCGCCCGCGAGGCGAGCGCTTACGCTGCGACTGGCGAGGGCTTGGACAAGGCGGGCAGCTACGCTATTCAGGGGCAGGGCGCGATTTTCGTGCAATCCCTCGTGGGCAGTTACAGCAACGTGGTTGGGCTGCCGCTGGCGGAAACCGAAACCCTGCTGCAGGCCTTTGGGGTGGATACGTGGGCGTGGCGCCGAGCGTCCGGTAGCCCCAGTATCCCGATGAGCCCCGTACCGTGAGTCAGGCATCATGAGTTTCTGCAACCGATGAGCAATCTCTCGTGAGCAACGCGGAAGAACTGTTGATCAACGTGAACGCGTTCGAGACGCGCGTGGCGCTGCTCGGCGGCGGCGTTGCGCAGGAGATCCATTTGGCGCGGGCCGAGGGGTACAGCCTCACCGGCAACATCTATCTGGGCCGCGTCGAGCGGATCGTGCCCGGCATGCAGGCGGCCTTTGTGAACGTGGGCCTTGAGCGTCCCGGATTTCTGCACGCTCGCGATATCGAGGGGCCGCGGCTTTTGCTGGGTGACAGCGATCCGAATCAACCTCCCGGCTCAGGCCCGAACCGGTCGCCCGATATCCGCGATCTGCTGCACGAAGGCCAGCAGCTGATGGTGCAGATCGCCAAGGATCCCATTGCCAGCAAGGGCGCCCGGCTGTCGGCGGCGCTGGCCATCGCCTCGCGGTACCTGGTGCTGATGCCATTCAACGACCACATCGGCATTTCCCAGCGCATCGAGGATGAAGCCGAGCGCGATCGGCTGCGCGGGCTGGTTGCCAGCGTGCGCGAGCGGCTGGGTGTTGGTATGGGGCTGATCGCGCGCACGGCGGCGGAAGGCGCGGACGATGCAGCGATCGAGACCGATGTGCGGGTCTTGGCGCGGCTGTGGGACAAGGTGCTGGAGAAAAAGCGGCAGGTCACCGGACCCGCGCTGGTTTATCAGGAACTGCCGGTGCACATCCGGGTGATTCGCGATCTGTCCGGGCCGAGGCTTGAGCATATCCGTATCGATCACTTCGAAACCTACCAGCGGGTGCAGGATTTCGTGCGCGACTTTTTGCCCGAGTTCGTGGAGCGCGTGCACCTCTATCAGGAGCGCCGCCCGCTGTTCGAGCGCTACGGGGTGGAAGACGAGCTGGCCCGGGCGCTGACACCGCGCGTGCCGCTGCGCTCTGGCGGTTATCTGGTGATCGAGCAGACCGAGGCGATGACCACGATTGACGTGAACACCGGCGGTTTCCTGGGCACCGATAGCCTCGAGGACACGGTGTTTCGCACCAATCTGGAGGCAGCACAGGCAATACCGCGCCAGCTGCGATTGCGTAATCTCGGCGGCATCATCGTCATCGACTTTATCGACATGCACGATCAGGCGCACCAGCAGCAGGTGCTGCGCGCCCTGGAGAAAGCGAGCGAGCACGATCCTGCCCGGGTGCGCTTTGACGGCTTTTCGCAGCTCGGATTGGTGTTGATGAGTCGGAAACGCACGCGCGACAGCCTCGCCCGCCAGTTGTGCGAGCCGTGCCCGCAATGCCGGGGCGCCGGGTTGGTGAAAACAGCTCAGAGCACGTGCATCGAGGCGTTTCGCGCGATCCTGCAGGACGCGCGGGGTCGTCGGGATGCCGATGACCGGGCAGCCGGCATGGAGTATCTGATCCGCGCCTGCGGCACCGTCGTCGATCGCTTGCTGGACGAGGACGCCGAATCGCTGGCATCGCTCGCGGGCGAGATCGGCCGCCCGGTCCGACTGCAGGTCGAGCCCAGCTATGGCCCCGGCCAGTTCGACGTGGTGCTGGTGCAGGAGATGCGCCGGGCCACCTGAGCGCCACCGGCCGAGAGCCGACGTTGCGATCTGCCCTGAATCCCGGGGCGGATCTGCCCTGAGTTGGCGGGGCGGGGCGCGGGTCATATATGCTCGCGCGCCTGTCCGAACCCATTCGCCTCAGAGGATGCCTGTGCGCCTGGTACTGCGGCCCGTCCTGAGTTTTGTGGTACTCGTGGCGCTGGCCATCGCGGTACTGCAGGTCTTTGGTCGCGGCGCCGTTGCTTTGCTGGGCTATGCGGAACCCGCTGTCAACCAGCTGCTGGTCAAACGGGGCATCGGCGTGCGTGGGCTTGCCGGTGCCTGGCGCGGGCTGAACCCGGTGCTCCGGGTCGAGCGTGTGGTCCTGCCGGCCGGACATGTCGACGACGTCTACGTCGAACTCGATCTGATCAAAACCCTGGCGCTCGGTCGGCCGGTGCTGTTTCGGGCGCGTGTCGCGGATGCGGCGCTGCGGCTGGAGAAGCAGGGCACCGGGCCCTGGGGGCTTGCCGGGATGCCGCGGGGCCAAGGTTTCGATCCGATACCGTGGCTGACGGAAACCGATCAGCTCGAGCTGGGCGGACAGCTCACCTTCGCGCGTGTTCCGGCGCCCGCAACGGTCGGCACAGATCCGTCGGGCAGTGACGCGGGCGGCGCAATCGTCGAGGCCGCAATTGCTGCAAGCTACACCGGCGTTAACCGCGACGGGCGCGGACGGCACAGCGTCACCCTGCGCAACCTCGGTGATGATTGCGCGGCACCCTGCCAACTGCGGCTCGAACTGGCGCGCGATTCGGCTTGGGTGCTGAACGATGCCGACACCGCGTTCCAGCTGGAGGGCGAGCGATTCGTGTTGCCGAAGGCCCTGCTGGGCGGCGGCCGCGTTACGCTGGACCAGATCAAACTGGCCTGGAACGGCATTGCGCCGGCCGCGCTCGGCGGACAAGGGACAATGGCCCTGCACGGTACCGTTGGTCGCGATGCCGTTCCGTTCGCGCTCGATTTGGCCGGCACTGCGCGCGGTGATGGCGAGCGGGCCTGGGGCGAGCTGCACACCTTCAAACTGACCCAGGGCGACCACACGTTGGCGCTCGCGCCCATTCGCGTGCGGATGGAGAATGACGCGGTGCATGCCGCATTGCCCGCGCTGCGGCTGGATGTCATAGCCGACGTGCTGCGTGGCGTCCTGGCAAGCAACGAAGTGGCGAGCCGCTGGCTCTCGGCGTTGGCGCTGGAGGGTCAGGTCGCCGGCCTGCGCTTGCGCGTGCCCTTCGACTCACCCGTGCTCGGGTATCGCTTTGATCTCGACCAGTTTGCCATGGACGGTCATCGCGGCGTGCCCTGGGTCCGGAACGGACGTGGCCGAGTGTACGGCGCCACGCCACTCCTCACCGGGCGACCGCAATCCGAGGTGGGCAACGTGATCGAGCTTGTGCTCGACGGCGCTGACCTGGCGGTCGCCTTCCCCGACCATCTGCGCGATTCGTTCGCGGTCGACTCCGCGGCGGGGGTGCTTCAGGCTTTTGTTAGACGCGGCGAAATTGCGGTGCGCGCCGCCAACCTCGCGGTTCGGTTCGATGGCGTCTCGGCCCGAGGATCACTCGGCATTTCGCGGCTCGGTAAGGATGAGCGCGATCGGCGACTCGCCGCGGTCGTTGCCGTAGACCGCATCGACGTGCCTACCGCGCGGAGGCTGGTGCCGGTCACGCTGCCGCCGCGACTGTTCGAGTTTCTGACTGCGGCGCCCATGTCGGGCACGCTCGTCGATGCCCAGCTGGCCTATCAGGGACAATTTCGGACCACGTCGGCTGAGCGCGGCCGGCGGCTTGAGATCGCCGGCGGCGTGCGCGACGGCAGCCTGCGTTTCCATCCAGAGTGGCCGCCGGTCGAACAGGTCGACGGTCGCCTTGAGGTCGCGGGTCGGGAGGTGCGCGCAGCAGCCGCGGCCGGCCGCAGCATGGGCGCCGTGATCGATGGCTCGCGCGTGCGCCTGCGCGATAACGGGGGCGTTGCCGACGTCGAGCTGGTGGCGCGTCTGAACGCAGATGCGGGGCTCGCGCTGGTGCGCGCGTCGCCGCTGGCGCGCTGGTTGCCGTTCGTCGAGCCGGATTGGCAGGGCCGCGGCGGGCTATCTCTGCAGGGCACCCTGAGAGTACCGCTGCGCACCCAGCAGCCGGCGACTCCCACTGATCCGCCTCCGACCACCGAACGGCTTGCGGTCAGCATGGAGGCCACGCTCGAAGGCGTCGATCTGGACATGCCCGGCTATCGTCTGGCGTTCTCAGCTTTGCGGGGGCCCGTGCGCTATGTCTACCCCGACGTCCTGAACAGCCCGGGTCTGTCCGGCACGCTGTTCGACGCGCCGGTCCGCGTGACCGCGCGCAGCGCCGCCGGGCGATTCCTGCTGGATGTCGCAGGTACGGCCGGTGCCGCAAACGTCTGGTCGGTGATCGGCTGGCGCGACTTCGGACTGCTGCGCGGCGCGGCGCGCTTCGATGCACGGCTGGATGTTGCGGCGCCGAAGCCGGCGGCAGCAGCGTCCCCGACGCCCGATCGCGAGCCGGGCCTGCTGACCATCCGCTCTGACCTTGCCGGCATGACCCTGGATTTGCCGGGCGGCTACGCGAAGCTGCCGGAAGAGTCGGAGGCGCTGGCGGTCGATCTGCACCTTGGGACATCGGCGCGTCGGCTGACCTTTGATTATCGTGACGTAGCGGGCTGGCTGGTGTTCGCGCCGGACCGCTCGGCAGTAACGGCTGCGTCCGAGCCCGCGCCCGATCCCGCGCCTGCTGCCCCTGCCGACAGCGCCGCGCGCGTGCCGTCGGTGCTGGCGCGCGGCAGCATCGGCATCGGCAGCCCACCCATGCCCGTCAGCCGCGACAGTCGGGAACTGCTGGTCACCGGACGGGTGGGCAGGCTTGCCACCGCGGACTGGCGCGCAATGACTCCGGCAGCCGAGGCGTCGTCCGGTTTGCCGGCAGACTCCGATGCCCGGGCAGATGCGGCACCTGTGCAATGGTCACTGCCGCCCGCGCTGCCGGTGCCGCTGCGGGTGCGCGCGTTCGAGGTCGATGCT
>CAZVMA010000105.1:5452-8049 GCA_964628545.1 uncultured Pseudomonadales bacterium
GAGCGACCGCTTGGACGCCAAGGTCGACTGGCCGGCAAGTCGGCAGAACGGCGGTCTCGCCGTTCGTGTCGACGATCTTTGGCTGCCGAAGGGCGAGAGCGCGGGCGATCCGCTGCGTCCCGACATCATCCGCAACCTGCCGCCCGCTACCGTCGACATCAGACAGATGACGGTAGGCGACGCCGATTTTGGCAACTGGCGTTTCCGGCTGGATCCGGTCGGCGACGATCTCTGGCTGCGCGAGCTGCGCGGCGAACTGCGCAAGGTCACGATCACGGCCGGTGACGGGCTGGTCTGGCGCGGCGCGACCAACCGCACGGCGTTCGAGGGCGCGCTCGACATGGGCGATCTGGCCGAGGTGCTGCCCCTTTGGGGCTATGCCCCGAACGTGGCCTCGAAGCGCGCCGGCGTGCGCGGCGAGGTCACCTGGCCGGGTTCACCGGCGGCGTTCAGCTTGCAGTCGCTGACGGGCACGGCGCAGGTGAGCGCCGAATCCGGCCGCTTCCTGGAGGTGGCTGCCGGCGGTGGTACACAACGCATCCTCAGCCTGCTCAACTTCACCACCATCGCCAAGCGCATGAGCCTCGATTTCTCGGATGTCTTCGGCAAGGGCCTCAGTTTCGACCGCCTGGGCGCAACCGTTGGTTTCGAAACAGGCACGCTGCGCTTCGTCGAGCCGCTGGAAGTCGAAGGCACCGGACTGCGGTTGCGCATGACCGGGCTCGTCAGGCTTTCCGATCGCACGCTGGATCATGAGATGATTGTCACGCTGCCGGTCAATCGCAGTTTGCCGTGGTATGCGGCCTACCTGAGCCTGGCCAACCCGGTGGCGGGCCTTGGCGTGCTGGTCGGCGAGCGGGTGCTGCGCAAACCGCTCGAGACCTTCAGCAGCGCTCGCTATCGAGTGACCGGCACCGTGGAAAACCCGCGCGTGCAGCTGGTCAGCGTATTTGATACGGAAACGCGCGAGCGGAAAGTGGAATCGCTGCCGGAAGCGGAAGCACCCGAGACGCCCGAGTGACCGGACCGGCCACCCGAGCCGAACAAGGAAAGGGATGACATGAACGATCGCATCGCAGCCGCCAGGGCGCAGCTTTGGACGCCGGCCAGCATCGGTGATGTGGAGGTGGAGCGCCTGCTTGGGCGGCTCGCGGATTCGGCCATCGATGTGGGAGAACTGTTTTTTCAGCATCAGCGCGCCGAGTCGTGGATGCTGGAGGACGGCATCGTCAAGGACGGCACGTTCAGCCTGGATCGCGGTGTCGGCGTCCGCGCGGTCTGCGGCGAGCGCACGGGGTTTGCCTACGCCGAGGATATCCAGCTGGCCGGCGTGACCGCGGCGACGGAGGCGGCCCGGTCGATTGCGCGCCACGGCCAGTCCGGTCGGGTCGCGGCCTGGCGCCCGGTGCAGGCGCCGCAGCGCTACGCGCCCGTTGACCCGATCGGCAGTCTCGGCGAGACGGAAAAGGTGGCGCTGCTGGTGGCTGTGGATGCCGAGGCGCGACGCCAGGATCCGCGGGTGAAAGAAGTGACGGTGCGCCTTGGCGCGAGCCACGAAACGGTGCTGGTCGTCGCCACCGACGGCACGCTGGCCGCGGACATTCGGCCGCTGGTGCGGCTGGATGTGTCGGTGATCGTAGAGCAAAACGGTCGGCGCGAGCGCGGCTCCTCTGGTGGTGGCGGCCGTACCGACCTGTCGCTGTTCAGCCAGAACAGTCTGGCGCTCGAGCTGGCGCGTGAGGCGGTTCGCACGGCGCTGGTGAATCTCGACGCCGACGCTGCGCCGGCGGGGCCCATGACGGTTGTGCTGGGGCCGGGCTGGCCCGGCGTGCTGCTGCACGAGGCCGTTGGCCATGGTCTGGAGGGCGATTTCAACCGCAAGGGCAGTTCAGCGTTCTCGAACCGCATTGGCGAGCGGGTCGCCTCGCCGCTGTGCACCGTGGTTGACGACGGCAGCCTCGACGGTCGACGCGGCTCGCTCTCGGTCGATGATGAAGGTACGCCCACCGGCAGCACGGTTCTGATCGAAGATGGCGTACTGCGCGGCTACCTGCAGGACAAGCTGAATGCGCGCCTCATGGGCACCCTCAGCACCGGCAACGGACGACGCCAGAGCTTTGCCCACCTGCCCATGCCGCGCATGACGAACACCTTCATGCGGGCCGACAAACATGATCCGGAAGAGATCATTCGCAGCGTGTCGAACGGCATCTACGCGGTGAACTTTGGTGGCGGCCAGGTGGATATCACGTCGGGCAAGTTCGTGTTTTCGGCGACCGAGGCCTACCTCATCGAGCACGGCCGGGTAACGCGGCCGATTCGCGGCGCCACCCTGATCGGCAACGGGCCGGAGGTGATGAATCGCATTTCCATGGTGGGGCATGATCTGGCGCTTGACCGGGGCGTTGGTGTCTGCGGCAAGGAAGGCCAGAGCGTGCCCGTCGGTGTCGGTCAGCCGACCTTGCGCATCGACGAGGTCGTAGTGGGCGGCACGCGGGCGTGACGGTGCGCACGGGGTCAGAGATCGGCGTCGCTGTCGGTGTCCGCGGCGGTGTCGACGCCCTCGGGCGCGTCATCAGCCTCGTCCGGCGATGGCA
>CAZVMA010000106.1:0-8001 GCA_964628545.1 uncultured Pseudomonadales bacterium
GGCTGAGTACGAGTTCACCCCGCAGTGGGCCCTGACACTCGGCGTGCGCTACGCAAAGGATGAAAAGGAAGCCAACGAGCGCCTGATCGGCATGTCCGAGAGCATCGGTCTGACCTTCTGCCTCATGTACAGCTGCAGCAATTTCGCGCCCAACCCCGCCGTTGCCGCGTGGGCGGGTAATGCAGCCAACGCGGCCGACCTGGCCGCGTGCGGCGGTCTGTACGGCAACTCGCTGTGCCTGATGAATGCCTTCAACGGCGCCATCGATGCCTCACAGGTTGTTGCCGACGGCGGTATTCCGGTGGGCGGCCAGGGCACCAATCCGGGCGACGAACCGATCCGGTTCACCGGCGTGCCGATCGCGTTCAACATCTACCGTCCGCTCAAGAACGACTGGGACACGCTGACCTACCGCGCCAATGTCGACTGGCAGCCGAACGACGACACGTTGTTCTACCTGTCAGCCACCACCGGCTGGCGCTCGGGCGGCTACAACCTCGGCTTCTTCTCGACGGCGACGCCGGAGTACGACGAAGAGAAGATCTTGGCCTACGAACTCGGCTACAAGGGCACCCTGCTGGATGGCCGTATGCAGGTGAATACCTCCGTCTACCTGTACCAGTATGACGACATTCACACCATCATCAGCCAGGCCGGTGGCCTGTTCGGCGTCAGCACGAATATCGTCAACTTCCCGGAAGCGCAGACCTACGGCTGGGAGGCAGACGTCACTTACCTGTTCGGCGACAACACCACGATCGGCCTGAACTGGAGCTACACCAAGGCCGAATTCGCCGGCGACTTCGACGTGGTCGACTCGGTGAATCCAGAGCTTCCAGGCTCGGTGTTCACTGCAGCCGAACGCACCTTCACCGGCTTCGACGGTGCCTCGCTGCCGAAGATTCCGGAGTGGAAGGTCACTGGTTGGGTGAACTACACCTGGCCCCTAGGCGAGAACGGCCGCGTTGACTTCTTCACCACCGCTGGCTGGACCGATGAGTACTTCTTCTCGGCCCCGTTCGAGCGCGACCTCGAGGCTACGCCGGCGTTCCTGCGCTGGGACGCAAAGGTCAGCTGGGTCAGCATGGACGAGCAATGGGAAGTGTCCAGCTTCATCAACAACATTACGGGCGAGCTTGGTGTGCGCCAGCTGCAGTCGCTGGGTGAGGACTGGAACTACATGCGCCAGGTCACCACCAACGACCCGCAGGTGTATGGTCTGTCGGTCTCGTACCGTCTGCTGAACTGAGCACCCATCAGGTAAAGCTCGTGGCCTGATACGGACCTTCAGGCCGCTCCGGGCCCACGATGGCAACATCGTGGGCCTTTTTGTTTTAAAGGGCTTGGGCCTCGGCCGCAACTACCGAGTCGGTGTCGGTAAGCCATGGTGGAAGCCAGATTCGTTGCTTCAGGTGCGTGCCAGCAGGCCTTTGCCCGAGGGTCGCTCGCCCCGCAGAATGATCCGGTGCATCTCTCGACGCTGGCCGTGATAGTCGTTCAGCGGATTATGCTGAAGCGAGCGATTGTCCCAGATGGCCAGCGTACCTGGCGCCCAAGAAAGACGCGCGCAGTGTTCAGGGCGAATCGCTACGCCCTGCAGGTAATCGATCAGCGGCACGCTTTCGGCGCGAGTCAGGCCAATGAAATGCTCAGTGTGGATGCGGCTGACATACAGGGCAGCGCGCCCGGTGACGGGATGCACGCGCACGACCGGATGATCGGCGGCCGATGCCGCCGCCCGACGGGCCGGGGTGCCCTGCCCGGCAACCGCAGCGTGCGCGCCCGCGACATCGTGCACCATCCCGGACACGTTGTGTCCGAGCAGCGTGTCCAGCCAGTCGCGCAGGGTCGCTGACAGGCTTTCATACGCGGCATGCATGTCGGCAAACAGGGTATCACCTCCGGTTACGGGGGTTTCCACCGCGAGCAGCAGGGTGAGCCCCGGGGGGCGCTCGAGGTAGCTGGTATCGGTATGCCAGTCGCCGCCAAAGTTGGCGCGGTCCTCCGGGTTCTTGATGATCGGCACCACGAACGGATATTCCGGCAGCGGTTCCGCATACGGATACTGGTCGAGCTCACCCAGCGATTTGGCGAACGCGGTAAACGCGCCGGGGTCGAGGCGTTGGTCTCGAAAAACGAGTAATTGATGCTGCGCCGACGCGCGCAACACCGTGTGCGGATCGAGCGAGCGTACGTCGTATCCCGACAGCTCCGCACCGACGGCACCGGTTAGCCGAACCCAAGGCAAGTCCGCGCTCATCTTGGCCTCTCGCCCACAATCGTCACGCGGTGCATCTTCCGGTGCTGGCCCCAGAAATCGTTCACCGGCTTGTGCTGCGTGGAGCGATTGTCCCAGATCGCCACCGTGCCGGCAGTCCAGCGCAAGCGCACGGTGAACTCGTCCAGCACCACATGCCGGTACAAGAACTCAAGCACGGCGTCGCTTTCGTTGCGGCTGAGCCCCTCGATGCGCGTGGTGAACAGACGGTTCACGTACAGCCCTCGGCGACCGGACTCGGGGTGCGTCACCACGACCGGGTGCCGAACGGGCGGATTGGCGGCGATCGCCGGCGCGAGGCGTTCAGCGCCCCCTGGCTCCGCCAGACTTTCCTGAAACCCATGGCGGAAGTCGTGCACCGCCATCAGGCCATCCAGCATCTGCCGCATGGGCGCAGACAGGGCATCGTAAGCTGCCGTGGTGCTGGCCCACAGGGTGTCGCCCCCGAAGGGCGGAATGATTTGCCCATGCAGGAGGGTGATGGCGGGCGGCGCTGGCCGAAACGTCATGTCGGTATGCCAGAGCTCGATCTTCGACGGCCGCTCTGGTGTGCTTTCCAGGATCTGCACATCAGTCGCTTCGGGAACCACGTCGTAGGCCGGGTGCGGCTCCACGGCGCCAAACCGACGGGCGAATATCTGGTAGTCCTGCGCCGAGATCTGCTGATCCCGGATGAACAACACCTGATGCTCAAGCAACGCCGCGCGCACTTCGGCGAACAGCCCGGCATCCCGTGCCGCTTCGGCCAGTGACACCTCCTCGATGAACGCGCCGAGAGCGCCTGCCGCCCTGCAGACCTGCATCTCACCCCTCCTCTCGTGGCATGCTTGGCGTTGCATGCTTGCAATCGCGAGCCCACAGGATGGTACCGCAGTGACCGACGGGACGCAGACTGCCGATGAGGGCACCATCCAGTTCGCTTACGGGCTGAGTGCGCCCATCGATTTCGAGTTGTCCGACCCCCTGTTCGCGAGCCTGCGGGCCTGGCGGCGTGTGTTGTGCAAGCTGGATCTGCTTGGGCGCGACCCGACGCGGTACGGCGGTCTCGGGTTCGGCAACCTCAGCGTGCGTGAACCCGATCACCCCGCCCGCTTCGTCATCACGGCCAGCCAGACCAGCGGCGCCCGCGATTTGTACCGCAGCGACCTGGTTCGGATCATGGCCTGTAGTCTCGAGCGGTTCTGGGTGGAAGCTGAGGGCCACAAGCCCCCGTCGTCCGAGACGCTGTCACACGCCATGATCTACGCGGCCGACCCGGACGTTGCCTGCGTGCTGCACGTGCATTCGCCCGAGCTCTGGCAGCAGGCGGAAGCCCTGGCGCTGCCGCGAACTGCCGCAGATGTGCCGTACGGTAGCCCCGCCATGGCGACGGCCGTGCAGGCGCTGCTCAGGATCCACAGCCAACGTCCGCTGGTGTTCGCCACAGGCGGACATGAGGACGGCGTGTTCGCCTGCGGCACGGACCCGGACGTGACGGGAGGCGCGCTGATCGCTGCGCTCGCCCGGGCCCTGCGGACATGAGCGAACCGGTCGCTTCCCTGCGCGCACCCCCGGAGGCCGTCCGGTGGATCGCGGGCAGGCTCAGCCTGCTCGATCAGCGCCGGCTCCCGCACGCCGTCGAGTACATCGACATTGATACGCTTGAAGCCGGTATCCACGCCATTCGCACGCTGGCCGTTCGCGGCGCCCCGGCCATCGGTATCGCCGCGGCTTACACGCTGGCCACTGCAGCACGCGCTTTTGTCGATGATTCCGGCGCGGGTTTCATTGGCGCCGTGCAGGCCGCGGCCGAGCGGCTGAACCAAGCGCGACCCACCGCAGTGAATCTGGCGTGGGCCACGGCGCGTCTCTGCGCCCGGGCAGCGCGAGAACCCACACCGGCGGCCCTGCAGGACGAAGCCGAAACCATTCACGCCGAAGACCGCGCCATCTGCAGAGGTATCGGGGGGCACGGGCAATCCTTGATCAGGCCCGGATGCACGGTACTGACCCACTGCAACGCAGGCGCACTCGCCGTGTCCGCGCTTGGCACCGCCACCGCACCGCTCTACCTCGCCCACCGCGCCGGCGTGCCGTTCCGGGTGTTTGCGGATGAAACGCGACCCCTGCTGCAGGGTGCCCGCCTGACAGCGTGGGAGCTCTCGATGGCCGGCATCGACGTGACGCTGATCTGCGACAACATGGCTGCCACGCTCATGTCCGCGAACGAAATCGATCTGGTGCTCGTGGGTACCGATCGAGTCACTCGAAATGGCGATGTGGTGAACAAAATCGGCACGCTGAACCTGGCCGTGCTCTGCCGACACTTCGGCGTGCCGTTCTATGTCGCTTGCCCGTCATCGACGTTCGATCCGGCCACCCCAACCGGGGCCGAGGTGGTCATCGAGGAACGGGATCCGGCAGAAGTGCTCGGCGTGGCCGCTGCGCGGGTGCCGGCGCGAAACCCGGCATTCGATGTGACGCCAGCGGCGCTGGTCACCGGCATCATCACCGAGTTCGGAATCGCGCGTGCGCCGTTGGCTGAGTCGCTCGAGGCCCTGTTCCGGTGATCGGGTGCTCGGGGCAGACGAGTGTCATTGTGACGCAATACGAGGCGCGCCGCGCCCGAACCGCCGAGCGACCCGGAGATGCGTCCGCATGACCCGCTACCGTCCGCCCCGACCGCCCTCCGCGCCCTACATCACGCCGGCCGGCTTCGTGCGTCTCGAAACCGAACTGCGCACGCTGTGGAAGGTCACCCGACCCGAGGTGACGCGAAGGGTCGCTGAAGCGGCCGCCATGGGCGATCGCTCTGAAAACGCGGAGTACATCTACGGCAAGAAGCAGCTGCGGGAAATCGACGCGCGCGTGCGCTATCTCAGCAAAAGGTTGGAGGTGCTGCAGGTGGTGGACCGCACTCCGGCTGATCCTGCGCGGATCTTTTTCGGCGCCTGGGTCGAGATCGAGGACGACCAGGGCGGCGTCCATCGTTATCGCATCGTCGGCGCCGACGAGATCGGCGACGCGGCGGGCTACATCAGCGTGGATGCGCCCGTGGCGCGCAGCCTGCTCGGCAAACGCATCGGGGACGTTGTCGTAGTGGAGGCCGGCGGCGCCGCGCGCGAGCTCGAGGTGCTGTCGATTCATTACGACACCGCGACGGAATCGGGCTCGAGCCGCGTATAAGGCCGGGAAACCACTGCCCGAAGGAGGGCACCATGACGACCGCGATCCGTTTCTGCTCGGTTCTGCTGATCGGTTTGTCCGCGTCATTGATCGGCGTCGGCAGCCACGCCGAAACCTCCGGCGATCCGCAAGCGCCGGAGGGCGGCCGGCCATCCGGTGCAGAGCGATTCCCTATCGACATCGCCGCTGCAGAAGCCCGCGCCGGCGAGCGTTTCGCGAAGATTGATGCCGACGGTGATGGCCGCCTGACGCGCGAGGAGCTGCAGTCTGCTGAACCGATGCTCGGTAACCGGCCTTGGCTGGGCCATCACGGCGGAGACGCACACGGCGGCGAGGGCCCTCCTGATTTGCCCGGCGCCGGTCTTCGCGGCCAGCGGCTGACTCAGATGGATCCAGCGATCTTCAAGCACCTGGACAGCGACGGTAACGGCGCCATTTCGGAGCACGAGTTCAGCATGCAGCGAGTGCATGAGGCGGCCCGGACCGCAGTTCAGAACGCCCTGTTTGCCCGGCTGGACGCCAATGCGGACGGCGCACTGACGCGCGAAGAGATGCCGGATCCAGCACAACGCCTGCGCCGTCTAGACAAAGACGGCGATGGCCTGGTGTCCGCTGAAGAGGCCGCGGGTTGGCGCGAGCGCCGAGCCCATCGCCGCGGCAACGGTGCCTGAGTCCGGGAACCGAATTCGCGGCCGGATCGAAGCGACCAGCTGGACGTGACGGGGTCGGACGATCGAGCGCCCGATGACGACGCACTGATGGCGGCGATCGCCGCGCGCGATGCCCGCGCCTTCGCCGAATTGGTGCGACGACATCTTGATGCCATACACGGCTATCTGTACCGGCTGACCGGCTCGCGCGATGATGCCGACGATCTGGCGCAGGACACCTTTTTGCGCGTATGGACGCGCGCTGAAACCTGGCGGCCGGGGTCGGTTCGGCTCACCACCTGGCTGCACCGCATCGCCCACAACCTGTGGGTGGATGTCCGGCGGCGCACGCGGGCGACGTCGCTCGAGGACCCGGAGCTGCTGCTGGACCCAGCGCCAGGTGCAGATGCAGGACTACGCGACGGGCGCGCGATCAGGCAGCTCGATCAGGCGCTGCGCGCGCTGCCAATCAACCAGCGCGCGGCCGTTCTGCTTGCGGAGGTACGCGGCTTCTCCAACCACGAGATCGCCGCTGTGCTCGGCATCAGCGTCCGCGCCGTGGAATCATTGCTCGGTCGCGCGCGCCGCCAGCTGCGCGAACTGGTAGAGACGAGATGAACAACAGGCACGCGAACAGCACACCTGAGCGAAGTCCGGATTCCGCGACAGATTCGTTCGACACCCGGCTGAACGGGTGGGCCGCGAACGCGCGCAGCCATCAGGCGCCCCTGGGGCTCGCGACGCGGATCATCGCCCGCGCTGCGGTCGCGCAGACCGATCCGATCGAACTGGCGCTTGGCTGGCTGCGCGCCGCGCTGTGGCGGCCGATTGCGTTCGGCAGTCTGCCGTTTGCGTTGGGCTTTCTGTTTGCCGTGAGCGTGCCCGTCAGCACCGAGAACGACCGTGCTCTGATGGCGACGCCGCAGGCGCTTGCGTTCGCCCACTGGTCGATCGACCGGGCCGGCGCTGCCGCGACCCCCAATGATCCGGGGAGCCGACCATGACCACAGCGCGCGCGACCTGGCGCTTCGGTTTGGCCGTGACCCTTGCGGTTTCGGTTGCGCTGAATCTGGCCCTGATCGGCTTCTTGGCCGGCCGTTTTCTGGCGCCCGACACGCCGCTGATGCGCCTGGACCCCGGGCTGCAAATACTGCAGGCCGTGCGTCATTTTCCCGAGCAGCGGCGCGAGGCTTTGCGCCCGCTCGTTAAGGGGGAACGAGGAGAGTGGCTGCGCGGGCTGCGCGATATCCGGGCCGCACAGCGGGCGGTGAATGACGCCCTGCGCGCCGAACCCTTCTCGCCCGAGGCGCTGACCGACGCGCTGGCGCGTTTTCGTGGCGCGCTCGATCGCGGTCAGGCTGAGGGTCACAAGCGATTGGTCCGCCTCGCAGCCGAATTGACCCCCGCGGAGCGTGCAGAGCTCGCCGAACGTCTGAAACCGCGCGCTGCACGGCGTCGGCCACCGGTTCCGCCACCTGGACCTGCATCTGGACCTGCATCTGGACCTGGGGCGTACTGATCATGTCGGAGGCAGCCGCCCTGGCGCTGGATGTGCTGATCGAGCAGTGGCTTCGGGATCACGGCACCGCGCTGCGGCCCTACGAGCCCGATTGGCCATCGCCGTGCGAGGCCGCCCCGGTTCACACCGACGCATCAGGCGAGTTATGGACGCCATGGCGGCCCGTGCGCCGGCTGCGGGAGCCGCTGCAGGCGCTCGACGGCCTGGAGCGCGCGCTGCAGACCCCGCTGCACCCCGATATCCGCGCCTATTACGAACGCTGGTGGTCGGGGCCAGTGCTGATTCAAAGCGCATCGCTGCGGCTGCAGCTGATTCTGCTCTGGAACGAGGAGGACGCCGACCGACTGGTCGAGAACCTGATTGGCCATGCGCTTGATCAGCGCCGCCAG
>CAZVMA010000107.1:0-7980 GCA_964628545.1 uncultured Pseudomonadales bacterium
GTGCGCTACGGCTTGTAGCGCTCGCGCAGCAGATTCTTCTGCACCTTGCCCATCGCGTTGCGCGGCAGCGCGCTTACGTTGATCACGGCCTTCGGCTGTTTGAAACGGGCCAGACGATCTTCGAGCGCGGCGCGGATCTGCTCGATCGTCACCGGGTCTCCTGCCGGCACGATCACCGCCACTACCGCCTCGCCGAAGTCCGGATGCGGCACACCCACCACGGCGCTTTCGACCACACTCGGCAGCGCGTCGAGACATTCCTCGACCTCTTTCGGATAGACGTTGTAGCCGCCGCTGATGATCAGATCTTTGGCGCGGCCGACGATGGTCACTCGGCCCGTTGCATCCATCCGGCCCAGGTCACCGGTGATGAAGAAACCATCGGGGCGAAACTCGTGGGCGGTCTTCTCGGGCAGCCGCCAATAGCCGGAAAAGACGTTGCGACCACGCACCTCGATTACGCCCACCTCGTCGGGCGCGCAGAGCGTGCCGTCGTCACCCGCGATGCGCACATCGGTACCGGGCAGCGCGAAGCCCACCGTGCCTGCGACGCGATCGCCCACCAGCGGGTTCGAGGTGTTCATCATCGTTTCGCTCATGCCGTACCGCTCGAGAATGCGCTGGCCGGTACGCGCGACCCAGGCTTCGAAGGTTTGCGGCGTCAGCGGCGCCGACCCTGAAATGAACAAACGCACATTCGCGCAGGCGGCCGCATCTAACCCGGGCTGATCCAGCAGCCGGGTGTAGAACGTGGGCACGCCCATCAGCACCGTAGCGCGCGGCAAGGCGGCCAGCACCCGCGCGGCATCATAGCCCGGCTCGAAGATCATGGGTGTACCGGTCAGCAGCGCGCAGTGCAGGGCCACAAACAGGCCGTGCACGTGAAAGATCGGCAGGGCATGCAGCAGCACGTCGTCGCCGCGCCAGCCCCAAGCCGCCACCAACACGGCGGCGTTCGAGGCCAGATTGTCGTGCGAGATCATCGCGCCCTTGGACCGACCGGTGGTACCGGAGGTGTACACAATGGCCGCCAGATCCGCTGGACTGCGTGGCTCGATGGCGGTGTCGGGAACGGCGGCGCGCGCGGCTGCGGCGAGCGACCCAGACCCGTCGGGCGCCAGCGCCAGCAGCGGCGTGGCGCCGGTCAGGGCGGCGCGATCGCGTTCATCCGCAGACCGACAGACTACCAGCGCGGGCTCGGCATCCTCAAAGAAGTACCGCACCTCAGCCGTGGTGTAAGCCGTGTTCAGCGGCACGAACGCGGCACCGACCCGGAGGCAGCCCAGATACAGCGCAACCGTTTGCGGCGACTTGTCGGCCTGCACCAGCACGCGATCGCCGGGACCGACACCGTGGCTGCGCAGGACCGCCGCCATGCGGCAGCTCCACTCAGTCAGATCGCGGTAGCGCCAGCCCCCGGGGCTATCGGCGGCGAACGGCGCGCCGAACAACAGCGCGGGCTCATCAGCGTGGCTGCGGGCGACGGCGTCAAGCGCCGCCGCGAAGTTGCCGTCGACCAGCGGCGTTGCGGTCCGCTCGCTCATGGCGTCTCTGTTGCCGGGGCTGTTGCCGGGGTTGTTGCCGGGACGGGAGCCTGATCCGCTGTTCCAGGTGCCTGACCTGACGACGGGGCCGCTGGCTGGGCCGCTCTGGCAGCCCGAATCTGCTCCAGGTCGGCAACGTAGGCGGCATAGTTGCCGGTGTCCGGCGCCAAGTCGCGCGCCCGCACGGCGTCCGCCAGCGCGCGCTCGAGATTACGCTCGCGCTGCTCGATCAGCACCCGATTGTAGTAGGCGGCCGCCAGCACCGGGGCGAGATCAGGCACCGGTACGGCTGCCTCCGCCGCCGACTGCGCCGAGGCCTCCAATGCATCGGTTGCGGCACCGCTTGCGGATTGGCCGGTCGCCGGTTGCGCCTCGGACGGCTGCTGTGGCCGAGCCGCCGAATCTGCGGATTCGATCATCAGAATCGCGCGGTCGAGGTCTGCGCGCGCCTCGGCCAGGCGCTGCGCGCGGCTGTAGGTGTTCGCGCGATTCACGTACAAGCTCGGAATTTCGGGGGCGCTTTCGATGGCGCGATCGTGGTCCTTCAGCGCGCTGTCCAGATCACCGCTGCGCGCCAGCAGCAGACCGCGATTGGACAGCGTGGCGGCAAAGTCCTCGCGCTTCAGGCTCTGATGCTCGATCGCCGCGTCGCAGTCTTCCGTCTCGACCAGCGTGCTGCCCCGCAGCGCCTCCAGGTAGCACAGATGGGCGGCCGAATCATTGAAGATCACCGACTCTGCCGCGTCCACGGCGCCCCACGGGAGTGACGCGATGATGCCGGCCGCCACGACGGGTGCAAGCCCGCGTACCAGGCTCCGGGCGCGCGCGCACCCTGGGCGACGAGGGGAGACGTTCGTCATTCGATACTCGCGATACTCGACAATCGGCAACTGCATGAAAACCTCCAGACCGTCTTTGACCGTGCCCGCACGCTACACCAACCGCCGCATCACGACCACATGACGTGCTAGGCTCGGCGGCGTTCGCGCGGGGTTCCCACTCATGTCACAACCATTCGCCGGGCTTCGGGTCCTCGACTTCACCCAGGTGCTGGCCGGGCCTTTTGCCACCCAGCAACTGGCGCTGCTGGGTGCCGACGTCATCAAGATCGAACAGCCGGGCGTCGGCGACCAGACACGCGAGTTGATGAACAACGGCTGGCTGCAGGGCAGCGGCGCTTCGCCCGCCTTTCTCAGCCTGAACGTCGGCAAGCGCAGCCTGACGCTGGACCTGAAAGCGCCAGCCGCCCGCGACATCGTGCTGGCGCTGGTGCACGGGGCCGATGTGGTCGTCGAAAATCTGCGCCCCGGCGCCATGCAGCGCCTCGGATTCGACTATCCAGCTCTGGCGGCCGTGCGCCCGAACCTGATCTATTGCTCGATTTCCGGCTACGGTCAAACCGGCCCGCGAGCGGGGACTCCAGCCTACGACGGGGCCATCCAGGCCGAAGCCGGCATGATGTCGATCAACGGGCACGCGGACACCGGCCCCACCCGCACCGGCTACATGCCAGTGGACATGGCCACGGCGCTGAACAGCGCGTTCGCGATTGCGGCGGCGCTCTTTCGTCGCCAGGCGACAGGACAAGGCCAGTACATCGACGTCGCGATGATGGATACCGCGCTGGTGCTGCAAACCGCCCAGGTCAGCAACTGGCTGGTGCACGGCGACGCGCTCGGTCTGGTCGGCAACCTGTCCGCCACCGGGCAGCCTACCGCCAGCGTCTTTCCGACCGCGGACGGCCACGTGCAGATCATCGCCTTGCGCGACCACCACGTGCGCGCGCTGCTGGGCGCGCTGGGCGTCCCCGAGCTCGCCGACACGCCTGACTTCGCGACGGCTGCTGCGCGCATCGAGGCTGCCAGGCGCGTTCGCATTCGGGTCGCGGATCTCACCCGCCGCGAGACAACCGCCCACTGGCTGCAAGCGCTCGCCGCCGCCGGCGTGCCCGTAGCGCCGATCCGCAGCCTGGCCGAGGCCACCGCCGACCCGCAACTACAGCATCGCGGCGTGCTGCAACCCTTGCCCTGGCACAGCGGGACCGAAAGCCAGGTGCCGCTTATCCATGCGGCATTCATGACCGACGCAGACGGGCCGCGAGCCCCGCGTCCGCCCCCGCGGCTCGGCGAGCATACCGACGAGATCCTGGGGGCGTTGGGCTACGATGCTGCCGCGATCGCGGCGTTTCGCGCGTCCGGCATCGTGTGAGCCTGGATGAGCATCGGAACGCGGTCCCGCACCCGGCTGTGCCCGTCAATACAAATCGAACCCACCAAATCGAACCGGCCAAATCGAACCGGCCAAATCGAACCGACCAAATCGAACCGACCAAATCGAACCGACCAATTCGAGCTGGGCGGCTGACTCGCTGCCGCCCGCAAGCCCCAACGACCCTGCCTAGAGAACCTGACGCCCATGACCACACCGACACCCAGTCAGCCCGCAGGCACGCCGCCTGCCGTCATGCCCGCGACCGGCGGCGTGCATTTTCCCGAGCCGCGCCGGCGCCGCATCTTCCTCATGCGCCACGGCGAAGCCGCCTACATTCGCAGCGACGGATCGGTTACCCACGATCCGCGCATGGTCGGCCTGACGCCAACCGGCCAGGTGCAGGCGCGCAAGCAGGCCGCCGTGCTGGCCAGCGTGCCCTTCGACCGGGCCATCTGCTCCGGACTGCCGCGCACCGTGGAGACGGCAACCATCGTGCTGGCGCACCGACCGGAACCAACACTCGAAATTGTTCCAGAACTGGAGGAAATTCGCGGCGGTGGCCGCGAGCACCCGGTCACGGACATGGGCGCGTGGCTGCGGCACGTCGCCAACCCGTGGGCCAGCGGCGCGGACCCGGACGCCACCTTCCTGGGCGGCGAGCGCTTCGCCGACTTTGCGGCGCGCATCGTGCCTGCATTCGACGCCATCCTGGCCGATACCCGCTGGACGCGCCTGCTGCTGGTTCTGCACGGCGCAGTGAACAGGGCCATCTTCAATCACATCATGAACATGCCGTGGCAAGCTCGAATGACGATCGAGCAGGACAACGCCTGTCTCAACATCATCGACGTGGATGCGGATGCAGAGGGTCGCCCGGATCGATTTCTCGTGCGCGCGGTGAACCTGACCGCCTACGACCTGAACAAGTCGGGCATTCACTACACCAGCATGGAGGAGAGCGCGCGTCGGCTGGCTGAGGTGCTGGGCGTTCAGGGCACGCCCGGCGGGTGACCGGGTCGGCCGGTGACCCGACCGACCCCAAGCGCTGTTTCCTTAGACGATGCGCTCGATGATGGTGCCGGTGCCAAGACCGCCGCCACAGCACATGGCAATCAGGCCGTACCGGCCGCCAGAGCGCTCGAGCTCATGCAGCGCGGTGGTAATCAGCCGGGCGCCGGTAGAGCCGGTCGGATGCCCCAGCGCAATCGCGCCGCCGTTCGGGTTCACCCGCGCCGGATCCGGGTTCAGTTCCTTCTGCCAGGCCAGGACGACCGACGCGAAGGCCTCGTTGACCTCGAACACGTCGATGTCATCGACCGAGAGGCCGGTCTGCGCCAACACCTTGCGCGAGGCCGGAATCGGACCCTTCAGCATGGTGACCGGGTCTACGCCGACCAGCGTCGACGCGATGATCTTTGCGCGCGGCTTCAGGCCGAGTTCGTCCACCGCCTTCTGGCTGGCCAGAATGACCACAGCGGCGCCGTCGGACACCTGCGAGCTCGAGCCCGCCGTGTGGATCTCCTGACCCGGCACAGTGGCCAGACCCTGCAGCCCTTCCAGGGTTGAGTCACGCGGGCCTTCGTCGCGCGTAACGACACGCGTCTGGCCGGTCGGCTTGCCCTCGGCGTCCAGCACCGGCGCCTCGATGGGCACGATCTCGCGATCGAATCGGCCTTCCGCCCATGCCCGCACCGCGTTCTTCTGGCTCTTGAGGCCGAAGACATCAGCGTCGGCGCGGGTGATCTGATATTCCTCGGCGATCATCGCCGCGCCCTGGAACTGGCTGGTCGGCTGATAATGCGAGAAGTAGCTCTCGCTCATCGGGCCGCCGCCCTTCATGTTCGAACCGAGCGGCACGCGCGTCATCATCTCGACGCCGCAGCACATGACCAGGTCTTCCATGCCCGACGCCACCATGGCCGCCCCGAGCGAGGTGGCCTGCTGGCTCGACCCGCACTGGCTGTCGACGGTGGTGGCCGCCACTTCCAGCGGCAGGCCCTGCGACAGCCAGGCAATGCGCGCGACGTTGAACGACTGCTCGCCCACCTGGGAGACGCAGCCGCCAATGACCTGCCCGATTTTCGCGGGATCCACGCCGGCGCGATCAAGCGCCGCTTTCTGCACCTTGCCGAGCAGGTCGGCCGGCATCAGGCCCGCCAGGCCCTTGCCGCGTTTGCCGATCGGGCTTCGAACGGCTTCGATGATGTATACGTTCTGCATGATCAATCACTTCCCAGATTCAGTGGATGGAATTGTAGCGGCTCAGCGCCCCTTGAACACCGGCGGACGTTTTTCCGCAAAGGCCTGCACGCCCTCGCGAAAATCCTCGGAGCGAAACAGGTTCAGCACCGACATCAGCACGTGGTGCGAGTGGCTCTCGAAATCCTGGGTCTGCGCGTGCCGAAACAGGCGCTTCATTTCGGTGATCGCCAGCGGTGCGTTGGCGGCGATCTTCTCGGCCCAGGCCGTGGTCGTGGCTTCGAGATCCTCTTTCGGCACCACGCGGTTAACCAATCCGTAGCCCAGGCTTTGCTCGGCATTCAGGGTGTCGCCCAACATGGACACCTCACAAGCCTTGGCCCAGCCGATGAGGCGCGGCAGATACCAGGTGCCGCCGCTTTCCGGCACGACGCCCATGCGGGCGAAGCCCGGCATCAGGATCGCGGTATCGGCCATCAGGCGCATGTCGCACCCAAGCGCCAGATCCAGGCCGTAGCCCGCAGCAGCGCCGTTGATGGCGCAGATGATGGGCTTGTCCATGCGCTGCATGGTCACGGTACAGATTTCGCGGGTCGAGAAATGCTTCGCCCCGCCCGTCAGGTTGCCGCCAATGCCCTCGCCGCGCGCGGCCTGCTTCAGGTCCAGACCGGCACAGAACGCGCGTCCAACGCCCGAGATCACCACCACGCGCACCGCGGGGTCGTCGTCCGCGGCTTTCAGCACTTCGTTCAGCTCGTGGAGCATCTGCGGGGTAATGGAGTTCATGGCCGCAGCCAGCGCACGTGCCCGCGATCGTCGACCAGGACTTCCTGCTCGTCCGATTGATCGCTCTGGTTGGCGTGCTGCGAGTTGTGCGGGTGCTGCATGGAACGTTCCCTCCTCAGACTCAGGGGTCAGGTGTTGCTGGCGCCGCCAGGGTGCCGAGATCGATGCGGTACAACACCCGATTGGTTTCTCCGGTGGCGTACAGCACATCGCCCAGCACGGCGACATCGTTCAGGATCATCGAGGGCGGCTGCGTGGGCGCAGCCGGCGGCGTGCCGGGTGCCACCAGCGCGACGAGGGTGGCCTCCCCGTTGGCGACCCGCACGATGCGGCCGCTTTCGCCTTCCACCACGATGATGCCATCGCGATGCAAGGCCAGCCCCTCTGGTGCCTTCAGTTTTTTCATCACCCGGCGCTTGGGCACCGGCGCGCCGTCGCGCGCGATCTCGAAAATGCGACCGCGACCGCGGTCGCTGACGTACAGCGAGGTGCCATCGGTGGCCAGGTCGACGGGCGCGCGCAGGTCAGAGGCAATCACATGCGGCGTATCGCCGCCGAGACCGATCACCCGCCGGGTGCCGTACTCGACCACCACCAGTTCACCGCGATAACGCAGGGCCGAAACCGGTTGCGCAAGCCCCTCGTGCCGTTCGATCACGGTTCGGGTGCGCGGATCCCAGATGCGGACGCTGTTGTCGGTGAACGACGTCAGAATCAGATTGTTGCCGTCCGCCTCCACCGCCAGCGCGCTGCCCATGGCGCCCACGCCCAGGATGTTGCGCTCGACGAAGGTCGGCTCGCCCGTTTCCGCGTCGTAGCCGCGCAGCGCATGCAGATCAGCGACGATCACCTGCGCTGGGGCACCATCCACTCCGGGCAGCACGGTGACGCCACCGGGATGCGCGAGCCCCCCGGGCGACAGCTCGGTCACGCTGCCGTCTGGATCGACCCGAACGACAAAGCCGTCCGTGAAACTGGACACGTACAACCGATTGCGCAAATCGAACGCGAAGTTGTCGAGTCCAGGCGCCAAGCGCGCAATGGGCACCGGCCCGGTGTCCTCGAGCCGCAGCACCTGACCGGTACCCGTATCCAGCACGTGCAGGTTGCCGCGCGTGTCGAACTTCACGGCCGCCGGCACTTTGAAGCCGCTGGCCTCGACCCGACGCTCGCCGCTCTGCACATCGACGCTCACCACTTCGCCCGCGAACCAGCGTGGCCCGTAGAGTCGACCGTCTGT
>CAZVMA010000108.1:0-7908 GCA_964628545.1 uncultured Pseudomonadales bacterium
AAGGCTTCCATCACGTGGGCTGTCTGGTCAATGATTTCGCAGCTGCGCGCAAGCGCATGGAGGATCTCGGGTTCGTCAACGCCTGCGAGCTCTGGGCGGATGACGTCAATGCGGCTTACTTCGACACGCGTTCTGTCAACGGCGGCTTCACCGAGATCCACGGCGATCCTACGCACATTCTGGCCACCTTTGCCGGCTGGAAGCGGGCGCACGAAAACATGAAGCCGGGTGACAGCCCAATTATGGCTCGCAGTGCGCCGTTTACCGACGGACGCGATCCCGGCTATCTGGATACCTTCTTTAAGTAACGCCCTTCAGGCAGCTCGAGCTGCAAACAGCTTGAGCCCATTCGACTCGGGCTGCACGCAGCCCGACGCGCGCGGTGGCGAGACCGCCTCAGAGCGGTCCGCCATCGAGTTCAGCTGATCAGGAGAGTCCTCGGCGTCGCCGCTCGGCTTCCAGACGCTCGGTGTCCGAATTCAGACGCGGCCCCATTTCGGACTCAGACAGAGTTCCGGCCCGATGGCGCGCAGATTTCCCGGCATCGAAGGTAATCCACTTCTGTGGCGTGATCTCGAGCACGGTGCGCAATGGCGAATCCAGCAGTTCGTAAAAGTCCTGCTCGCCTTTGGGGTCGGTCGGCGAAACCTTTTTCGACAGCGCCCGATAGAACCATTCTTTGGTCGCCCGGTCCTCGTGGAAGCGACCGATACCCTTCATGGTGGCCTGACCTTTCGGCGTATCCTCTGGCGCGAGCGTCCGGCCTGTGACAGTGACGGATACGCGCGGATCTCTTCGGATCGCGGCGGCCCGGTGTCGATGATTGGCGAACGTCACCCAGACCTTGCCTTCATGCCAGACAAACGAATGCACCACACCGACCGGCCAGTGATCCTTGGTGGACCACATCAGCACGCACTCCGGTGCTTTGGTCATCAGTTCATCGATCTGCTCTTCGGACAACGGATAAATAGAAACTACTTCGTGGTCGGTCGCTCTGGACATGGTGCCCCTCCCGGCTGTTGCAGACGCTGGCAAGCATACCCGTGATCGGCCTAGATGGGGACGCACCGCGCGTCACCAGCACCGACGTTCGAGAGGCCAGTGCGCCTCCTCTACCTACCCGAACAGCCTCAGCGCATGGCAGCTTTAGCCGAGCTGCCGGTCCTGTCCCACGGTGACCAGAAACACGGTGTCCTCCAGTGCCTCGACGTCGTGCGATTCGCCCGGGTTAGTGTGCAGGACATCACCTGCGGCCAGCAGATCAGAGCCCAGCCGCAGCCGCCCCGAGAGTACCGTGACCAGTTCCCAAACGGGATGCGTGTGCGGCGGCAGACGCAACCCGCCCTGGATGCGATACGCCGCCGTGTTGACCGAGCTATCGCCCCCTACAGCCGAGAACTCGATGCCCTCGTAAGGCGTTTGCACCCAGTGCCGGTCTACTGCATGGCTGGCCAGAGTCATTGAAGGTTACCCCCGGTGGCTAATGGACTGGATCGCTGATGCGTGTTTGCGGGCCTCGCGCGCTATCATGGCTCGGTCATCGCGAGGCCCGAGTCATGCCTGAACGTTCGGACATTATCGTTGCAGAGGTTGCCTGGGCAAGCCATGCCGTATCGTTGCGCCGTGTTCGCGAAATTGTGTTCATCGAAGAGCAGCATGTCCCGCGCGCTGAAGAATGGGATGGGCAGGACGAGGGCGCCCGACACTTTCTGGCGACCTATCCCTCGGGTCAGCCGTGCGGTTGCGCTCGGCTTTTGCCGAGCGGACAGATCGGCCGCATGGCGGTGCTGATGGAATTGCGCGGACTCGGTCTCGGCATGCGGCTGCTGCAAGCGGCCATGCATGCGGCGCGGGCGGATGGGCTACACCAAGTGTTTCTGCACGCGCAGACCCACGCACTCGAGTTTTATCGCAAGGCCGGTTTTGTTGCTCATGGCGAGGAGTTCATGGAGGCGGGTATCCCGCACCGGGAAATGGTGCGGACGTTCGCGGATTGCCCCTGATCAGCCGACGGGAAGCGGCTCGTCGGCGATGGCCACCCCGTTCGGATCGACATAAAGAAAAGCCTCCGGACGCCAGACAATGCCGGCAAACGTGACGGCCTCGTCCCGCCGACCGACGCCTCTCTTCACGCTGCGCAGGGGATGGGCGGCAAGCGCCAGAATGCCGATGGGCAGTGCGGCAAGCGCTTCGACATCGCGCACACAGCCGTGCACCACGACTCCACACCAGCCGTTGTCGACGGCCAGTTGCGCCAGGTTGTCGCCCACCAGCGCGCAGCGTCGGGAGCCCCCACCATCAATCACCAGGACTGCGCCGCCGCCGGGCTCGCGCACGCGCTCGGCGACCACGCTGTTGTCCTCGAAACAGGCTACGGTCCGGATCGGACCGGCAAAGCGCGCCAGTCCTCCGAAGCTGCGGAATACGGGATCAGCAATTGCCAGGCGTTCGCTGAACTGATCGCACAAATCGGGTAGCACAAACGGCGGCGACATCACGCAGACTCCAACAGCTGCTGCAGGGTCGGATAATCCGGCGCGTGGGGAAAATGCGGAAACTCGCTGCGCACGTTGTCCGGCGCGCGAAACAAGAAGCCGGCATCTGCTTCCTCCAACATGCTGATGTCGTTGTAGGAGTCGCCAGCGGCCAGAACCCGATAACGCAGCGATTTGAAAGCCTGAACCGAGCAGCGCTTCGGATCCGGCTGTCGGATCGCGTAACCGGTGATGCGATCATTCTCCACGATCAGCTTGTGGCACAGCAGGGTTGGAAAACCCAGCTTTCGCATCAGCGGCATCGCAAACTGGTAGAAGGTGTCGGAGATGATGGCAACCTGGTACCGACTGCGCGCCCAGTGCAGGAAGTCACCTGCCCCACTCAGCGGTTCCAGGGTATCAATCACCTGGGTGATCAGGCTGAGCGGCAGGTCATGCTCGGCGAGAACCCGCAGGCGCATCTGCATCAAGTCGTCGTAGACCGGAATGTCACGAGTGGTTTTGGTGAGCGCCCCGATGCCCGTGCGTGCCGCCACCGCAGGCCAGATTTCCGGGACCAGAACTCCCTCCAGATCAAGGCACAAAACGTCCACGTCATCTCCTCTGGGTCATCTCGATTACATCCTGGGCAGGTATGGCTGATTTTTGGCGGCGCGCCCGCGGCGTCAGGTTGGTCAGCGATCCGGCAGGCGAATGCCGGCAAAAAGGGCCTCGCGATCGGCTCGAGTGCTGCACGCGACCGCAGCATCAACCTGTTCTCGCGTCAGGTGCGGCGCGAAACGCGCGATGAAGTCGTACATGAAGCGGCGCAGGAAAGTGCCGCGCCGAAAGCCGATGTGCGTCACGCTCGGCGCGAACAGATGGGAGGCATCCAGCGCCACGAGATCGCGATCTCGCTCCGCGTCGAGCGCCATGCGGGCGATAATGCCGATGCCTAATCCCAGTCGGACGTAGGTCTTGATGACGTCGGTATCCGTCGCTGTGAGCACCACATCGGGCTTGAGCCCGGCGGACGAGAAGGCCTGATCGAGACGGGAGCGGCCGGTGAAACCAAACACATAGGTTACGATCGGCTCGCCCGCCACATCTGCCAGTGTCAGCGGACCATGCCGAGCCACCCGCTCAATCAGCGGATGATCGGCAGGCACCACTACGCAGCGGTTCCAGGCGTAGCACGGCATCATAACAAGGTCCTGGAAGTGTTCGAGTCCTTCAGTCGCGATGGCAAAATCGACCGCTCCGGTTGCTGCGAGTTCAGCAATTTGCGTTGGCGAACCCTGATTCATGTGCAGCGCTACCCGCGGGTAGCGGGCGCGGAAATCTCGGATGACCTCGGGCAAGGCATAGCGAGCCTGGGTATGAGTCGTGGCGATCGACAAATTCCCCTGCTGTTCGTCGCTCGCTTCCTGGGCGACCTTTCGAATCGTCTCCACCTGGCGCAGGATCTGACCCGCCATGGCAATGATCGATTCACCGACCTGCGTCACGTGCGTCAAATGCTTGCCGCTGCGGGCAAAGATTTCGACCCCAAGCTCGTCCTCGAGCAGCCGAATCTGCTTGCTGATCCCGGGCTGTGAGGTGAACAGGCTCTGCGCAGTCGCAGAAACGTTCAGCTCGTGGTGGGCAACTTCCCAGATATAGCGCAGTTGCTGGAGCTTCATGGGGATCGTCTCCGCAAGCGATCGGTGGCCCGGTCCGGTGACCAGTGCGCGGCAGTGGACCTGCAGTATAACCGGGCGCCGCCGGTCAGCGGTTGACGATACCGTGCGGTACGTGTCCGGCGGTCAGATGCGCGCTTGCCCGTTCACAGTGCAGCGGCTGGTCATCAAAGAAGACGTCGGCACCGAAGGCTCGCAGGAACTCCGTCTTGTCCATGCCACCGAGGAACAGAGACTCATCCAGTCGCACGTCCCAGGCGCGCAGGGTGCGAATCACCCGTTCATGGGCGGGTGCGCTGCGGGCGGTCACCAGCGCCGTACGAATGGGACAATGGGCAACGCCAAATTCGCGCTGCAGTTGATGCAGGGCCGACAGAAACGGCTTGAACGGTCCGCCACCCAGTGGCTCCGCAGCGGCGGCGGCTTCGTTGCGCGCAAAGGCGTCCAGCCCCTCGGCTTGATAGACCCGCTCGGCCTCATCGGAAAACAACACCGAATCGCCGTCAAACGCGAGCCGCAGATCGCCGCTCTCCGTTCGCCCTGCGCCACTGCGCCCAAGCAGGGTCGCCGCGGCAACCCCGTGCTCCAGCGCGTGCCCAACGTCATCCGGATGCGTGGACAGGAACAGGTTGCAGCCAAAGGCGCGCACGTACCGGTACGGGGACTCGCCGCCGCAAAATGCGGCGCGCGTGATGGCCAGATCATAGGCCTGAATGGAGTTGAAGATACGCAGACCGGTATCGGCCGAGTTGCGCGACAGCAGAATCACTTCTACTCGGTGCTCGGCGAGCAGCCGGTTGATGTCGAGCAGCTTCTTAACGAACGAGAACGCCTCGCCGGGGTCCAGCACCACATCCTCGTGCGCGATCTGGTATTGCCGATAGGCCTCGAGACCATCGGTCTCATAAACGCTGTTGCTGTCTGCCAGGTCGAAAAGCGCCCGCGAGCTGATTGCCACGGTCAAGACCGGAGCCGCCGCGCTCATGCGTCCAGATCCGGAATCAGGCTGCTTTCCAGACGGGTGATCATGTCCCGCAATTTGAGCTTTCTCTTTTTCAGGCGCTGGATGCGGAGCGCGTCCGGGTGTCCGGTTTCGATCAGCACCTCGATCACCAGGTCGAGGTCACGATGCTCGACCCGCAGATCAGCCAGCCAACTCTGGACCTCGTCCTGAGACATCCTACCGTTCCACCGACTGTTCGCCGATCGCGAGCGTGGCATGATACGGCTGATGATGAAACGCAGTCACGCTCGTGCCGTCGGGGTTGCAGGTTGTAATGGGGCCTGCCGGCGGCCACCGCTACGCTTCGCGCCGCCGGGAATGCATGCGCCAGATTCGCGGGCGGCGCGATGTTAATTGTGCTGGGAGTGTCCCTGGCGCTGCTGATGGCGGCTTGGCTGATCAGCCAGGCCCTGCGCGCGAAGCGCTCGGGCAACAGGGGCGGCATTGTCGCGGTGGTTGCGGCGATCGCCGTGGTGATTCTCGCCGCGCTGGCTGCAACCGGCCGACTGCATTGGTTGGCCGCGGCGGGTGCTGCCGTGCTGCCGCTGCTGCGACGCTTTATCGGCATGGTCCGGTTCCTGCCTGTGCTTCGCAGGGTGCTTGGTGACCTGCGTCAGAACGGTTCCCCAGGCCGATCATCGAGCGGTTATGGCAAGTCAGGGCCTGCCGGCAACAGAGGCGCCGCAGGCGCCATGACTCGCGAAGATGCCCTGGCGCTGCTCGGACTGCCGAGCGATGCCTCGCGGGAGGCCATTGTCGATGCGCACCGTCGGCTGATGCAGCGCGTGCATCCCGATCGCGGCGGTTCTGTGGCGCTGGCGCAGCAGCTGAATGAAGCGCGCCGGGTGTTGCTGGAGGAATGGGTCGCCTGATCTGCGCAGAACCGCTACCGCATCAGCGCCGCGAGCCCGGTTCGCTGCGTCAGTCAGATGCGGTTACTTGGCGCTGATCGTCAGGCGAAAAAGATACTCGCCAGCATGATGACCACGGAGGCCCACCCCCACAGCGTGATCAGCTTCAAAACCCAGTTCTGCTCAAAAAAATCTTCGATCAGGTACCACATGCAAGTGCTCCAACGCTTCAGCGCGCCGCAGTTTAGCTGAACCCGGACGATCAGCGAACTGTGATTGTCTGCCCGGCGTAGTGGCCGTGCAGGTCGTGTGTGTCGCTGTCGGTGATATCCACCCAGACCCGATCGCCCGGGCGCAGACGCCGTGCTCCGGTCACTTCAACCGCCCCGTCGATTTCGGGCGCGTCACCGCGAGAACGGGCCTGTGCGCGATCTCCCTTCACGCTGTCGACCATGACCTCGATCCGGCTTCCAACCTTGCGTGCGAGCTTTTCGGCGCTGATGGTCGCCTGCAGTTCCATGACCTGCTCCTGCCGATCCAGCTTCACGCGCTCCTCGACGTGGTCGGGCAGCCGATTCGCGCGCGCACCCTCGACGTCGCTGTAGGTAAAGCAACCGACCCGATCGAGTTGGGCTTCGTCCAGGAAATCCAGCAGGGTTCCGAACGCGGCGTCGGTTTCGCCCGGGAAACCCACGATGAAGGTACTGCGGACTGTGATGTCCGGACAAATCGCGCGCCAGGACTCCAGCCGACGCAGCGTATTCTCCACCGCCGCAGGTCGTCGCATCGACTTCAGGATCGTCGGATCCGCGTGCTGCAGCGGAATATCGAGGTAGGGCAGCAGCAGTCCCTCGGCCATCAACGGCAGCAGCGCATCAACGTGCGGGTACGGATATACGTAGTGCAGCCGAACCCACGGCACGATTTGGCCCAGTTCGCGGCAGAGGGTTTCAAGATCGGTGCGTAGGGTACGATCACCCCGACCGGCGCTGGCATAGCGCAGATCGAGTCCGTAGGCGCTGGTGTCCTGGGCGATGATCAGCAATTCCTGCACACCGCCAGCGGCGAGACGATCAGCTTCGGCCAGCACGTCATCGATTCGGCGCGAGCGTAGTTTCCCGCGCATGTCCGGAATGATGCAGAAGGAACAGGTGTGGTTGCAGCCTTCGGAAATTTTCAGGTAGGCGTAATGCGGTGGCGTCAGCTTGACGCCGGCCGGCCCCATGAGGTGCTCGATATTGAGCCGGTCGGCCACTGTCACCGCCGGCAGGGGCGCGTGCTGATGCACTGCCGAGACCACCGCATCGGTGGCTTGTGGTCCTGATACCGACAGCAGGTTCGGAAACTTGGCGTGCAGTCGAGCAGCATCAGCGCCCAGGCAGCCCGTCACGACTACGCGTCCGTTGCTGCCGAGCGCTTCCTCGATGGTTTCAATCGACTCGGCAACCGCGCTGTCGATGAAGCCACAGGTGTTAATCACGACGATGTCCGCCTCGGCGTAGTCGTCGACGGTCCGGTATCCGTCCGCGGTGAGCCGGGTCAGGATGGCCTCGGAATCGACCAGCGCCTTGGGGCATCCCAGACTGACAAAGCCCACTTTGCCGGTCATGGATCGTTACCGGTAATACGCGTGTTCGGTGACGGTATGGTCAGTCGCGTCGCGAATGCCGGCTAGCTCTGGGATCTGCTCCATCAGGGTCTTTTCGACACCGTGCTTCAGAGTGACATCTACGGCCGAACAGCCCTGGCAGCCGCCGCCGAAGCGCAGCACGGCGATGCCACCCTCGATAACCTCAACGAGCGACACCTGGCCGCCATGTGAGGCCAGCCCTGGGTTGACCTCGTTGTACAAAACGTAATTGATGCGGTCCTCGATCGGCGCGTCTGGCCCGACTCGG
>CAZVMA010000109.1:0-7894 GCA_964628545.1 uncultured Pseudomonadales bacterium
AGAACCAAACAACATCTCCGCGCTCTTCACCCGTTTAAACCACAATTGCGTATCGTCTTCCCAGGTGAAGCCGATACCGCCGCGCAGCTGAATGGCAGCACGCGCGGCACTCATGGCCGCGTCCGAAGCCTGCGCCTTGGCCATCGTGGCCGCCCGTCGGGAAGGAGCGCCAACGGCCAGTACCCGGGCGCCCTCGCGCGCCAGCGCTTTCGCAAGCTCGACCTCCATCAGCAGATCGGCGCAGCGATGTTTCAGCGCCTGAAACGAGCCGATGGCGCGGCCAAACTGCACGCGCACCTTCATGTACTCGATGGTGCTGTAAAGCAGCGCCTCGGCCGCGCCGACCAGTTCATGCGCGAGCGCGATGCTGAAATGATCCCACAGCGCAGCAACCGCGCCTGATGTCAGAGGACCAAGGTGTTCTACGGGCAGATCGTTACACACCACCCGCGCCAGCGGCCGGGTAGGGTCAAGCGCCGTTCGTGCTTCTGTGATCGGGGCCTTGGTCATCCGGTACAACCCGAGCCCGCCGCCAGCTTGGTCGCGGGCCACCGTGAACCAAAGATCAGCCGCTTCCGTGCCAAAGACGATCGGCGCGGAACCGTCGAGCCTGCCCCTGGCGACGGACAGCGCTTCGCCGAGTCGCACGGGATCATCGAGCACGTCCAGCACGAGCACGCCAATCGATGAACCATCGGCGAGCGGGGCCAGACAGTCGAGTGCGCGCTCGGTACCAACGGCCAGCAGAGCGCCCGATGCCATCACCGCTGACGACAGGTAAGGACCGCAAAACAGGTGCCGCCCGCACGCCTCCTGCACGATGCCGAGCTCGATCGGGCCGAAGCCACTGCCGCCCACCGCCTCGGGCAGGTGAATCGCCTGCGCGCCAAGGTCGCGGGCCAGGCTGTTCCAAACCGATCGGTCGAATGCCGCCGGCGTGTCGATCAGCTGACGCACGCGAGCAGTCGGATTACGTTCAGCCAGAAACCGCGCCAGCATGTCGCTGAACTCGGTTTGCTCAGCCGAAAACGCGGCGCTGTCAGCCACGGTGACCGCCTTGCTGCGCCATCAGCTGCGACTGGGCCTTGAGCGCGGCCTGCACTTCCCGCACCCGTTCCTCGGTAATCGGGTAACGCCACATCACCATGAACGCCAGTATGTAAAAGAACACGGGCAGGAAGATGAAGATCACCCGCAGCGCCATGATCTGCTCCGGGCCATTGTTGCCCGCCGCCTGAAAATCGAACAGCGCGAGCAGGTTCAGCACCAGCCCGGCCGCGAAGGCAAGCACCAGCTTGTTCGCAAGCGACCAGACTGAAAAAAACAGCCCGGTGCGATCCTCACCCGACTCCAGTCGATCGATGTCGACCACATCCGCCTTCATGGCGGCGGGCAGCGCGTTAAAGCTGCCAATACCGATACCGAGGATGAAGAACACCACCATCATCCAGTAGAGGTCACCCGAGCCCAGAAACCAGTAGCCTGGCTGCGCGATGAGCACGGTGATCATCCCGGCGAGCCAGGCGTTGCGTTTACCGACGCGGCGGGCCACCGCCCCCCAGACCGCCACACCCAGAAGATTCGCCACGTAAAACACCAGCAGGACGACGTTACTGGCCACGTTCGCCTCGAGCACGTGCACCACGAACAAGATATACAGCGGCCCGCCGATCGCGGGGCCGAGCGCGGCTAACGTAAAGCCGAACATCAGCCGACGGAACGGACCGTTCGACCACATCACGCGCATGCCGTCGATGAGGCGGATGCGGCGGGTCTCGATGGGCGGGGCCTCACGCACCTGGGCGATCAGGGGCAGCGCGATCACGATCACCACCGTCGCGCAAATGGCGATCACGTGCATCGACTCATCAACATCGTAGCCGTAGCCCAGCGTCGCGCCGGTAATCAGCGGCACCACGATGGCGATCAGGGTGCCGATCAGACCCAGCGCCATGCGAATACTGGCGATGCGCGTGCGCTCGTGATAATCGGGCGACAGTTCCGCACCCCACGCATAGAACGGAATGCCAACGAAGGTCCAGCCAAGCCACAGCGTAATCAGCCAGAAACCGAAATAGGCGTTGGATACCGGTGGCGCGGGCACGAACAGCATCCAGACCGAGAGCAGCAGCAGCGGCGCGCCCAACAGAATCCAGGGTTTGCGTCGCCCCCACCGGCTACGGGTGCGATCACTCAGTTGCCCGACCAGGGGATCGGTAATCACGTCGCTGATGCGGGCGAGCATCAGGATGGTGCCCACGGCCGCCAGCGACAAACCCATGTCGCGGGAATAGAACGGCGCGATGAACAACGCCATCGGCGTGGCCGCCATGGCGAGCGGCATCTCCATCAACGCATAGCTGTAGAGCTGTCGATTGGACAGCCCGTCGGACGCGGCTCGATTCTGCATGCTGACCCTCCCTCTGCCGCAGCTTGCCACGGCTCGCCGGTCGGGACCAAGCGCTCCAGCCCCGCTGCTGTCTCATGCTGTCGCCGGATCGCGGCGGACATCGACTGAACGGGGGTCAATAGCTCGGATTTGTCGAATAGGGCGTCAGCTGCAGCTCATGTGTCCAGCACGAGCGATCCTGACTGTGCAGGTAGAAGTAAGCGTCCGCGATCGCCGCCGGGTTCATGATCAGCTCCGGTCGCTGTTGCGCGATCGGCAGCGCGCGCGTGCCGGGCGAATCGATCAGGCCGTCGATGATGATGTTCGCAACGTGGATGCCGTGGCTCGAGTACTCCTCGGTCAGCACCTGCGCCAGGGTGCGCATCATCACGCGCGGAAAATACAGCGACTGCCCCGTCTGCCGCTTGCGACCGCGCAGCGCCGCCGCGTTGTTGGTGATCAGAAACGATCCGCGTCCGCGTTCGCGCATGCGGGGCAGCACGGCCTTGGCCACCATGAACGGACCGCGGCTGGCAATATGCTGCGCCGTTTCAAACAGCTCGAGCGGAATGTGTTCCAGCAGCTCGTTGCCCGGTGGCAGGTCACGGCCCTCGAGATAGCCGGCGTTCAGAACGACGGCATCGGGGGTGCCGAACTCATCGAAGATGCCGGTGAACGCGGCCTCGACGGACTGTTCTGAGACCAGGTCGAGCTCCGTCACACTGGCCGACCCGCCCGACGCCTGCAGTGCGGCGCACAGGGCCGACGCGTTGCCGGCCGAGCGCGTGGTCAGCACCACATGATGACCAGTGCGCGCAAAGCGCTCGGCAATAGCGCCGCCGACCCCCCAGCGCGCGGTGATGGGCATCTGCGAATCGTCGATGTCGCGACCGTGCGCAAGCCGCGTGTTGCGGCCATCCGACTGCCACTTCGAGGTGGCGCCGATGATCACGGCCACGGGTTTTTCTGATTGCATCAAACTGCCCTCAGCGCGGTCGGGCGCCGCCGCCGACCCGAATGATTTCGCCGCTCACCCAGCTCGCGGCATCCGAAGCAAGATAAACACAGGCCGCCGCGATGTCTTCCGGCGTGCCAAGCCGGCCGAGCGGAATCTTCCACTCGGCCAGAATTTCATCCAGCTGCGCCTCGGTCTTGCCGAGCGCCTTCAGCATGACCTCGGTCGGGATTGCGCCCGGGGCCACTGCGTTCACGCGGATGTCAGGCGCCAGTTCGGCTGCCAGCGTCCAGGTCAGCGAATTGGTGCCGGCCTTGGCCGCGCCATAGTGGGCGCTGCCCGGCACCGGGCCGGTACCGGCGCCGGAGGTGATGTTGATGATGCTGCCGCGCTGCATGTAGCGCGCCGCAGTCAGACATCCGGTATAGATGGCCGTCAGGTTGAGCGCGATGGTGCGGTCCCACTCTGCACGCGGCAGATCGCGGGCCGGCATGCGCATGGTGGATCCGCCAGCATTGTTCACCCAGATCGAGAGCTTGCCGAAGGTATCCACTGCCGCCCGCGCCAGAGCGTCCAGCTGTTCGTCATCGGTAACGTCTGTCGTCACCGCCAGGGCCCGACCGCCAGCCGCGCGAATGCCTGCCGCCACTGCCTCGATCTCGGCCGTGCGCCGCGCGGCGACCACGACCGCGGCACCGGATTGCGCAAAGGCTTCCGCGATACCCGCGCCGATGCCGCGACCACCGCCCGTGACGACGGCAACATGACCATCCAGCCGAAACAGCCGCTGTACCGAGGGTGCCGTCATACCCTGTCTCCCCATCCCGCTTTGGTGGTCTGGACGTTAGCCGATAGCATCCGGGCTGGGAACCCGGGATGCGCGATCCCGAAACAGCCCGCGCGTCGCTGAATGCACGCTGTCAGCGCCGCCCTAGTTCCACCAGCGCTGTGCACCGATGAACTGCTCGAAGTTGCCGGTGTAGAACTGATGCCGAGCAGTTTCGGTCAGGTCCGTCATCGTGCGCTCGAAGCGCGCGATAGGGTCGTCAGTGCCTTCGTGATGCGGGTAGTCGGACGCAAACATCAGCATGTCACCCGCGCCCGAGGTCATGATCCAGCCGATGTCCTCGCCGGCGAACGGCGTGATCTTCACCTGCCGCTGCAGGTACTCCGATGGCTTCAGCGTCAGATGGCTGAGATCCTGCGCGCGGCGAAATGCCCGATGCGACTGATCCAGGTGCTTCAGAAACGAGACCATCCACGTAGCGCCAAGCTCGACCACACCGATGCGCAGACCCGGGAAACGTTCCAGCAGACCATCAAACACCAGCGCCGCCAAAAAGATCTGGGCATTGAACGGCATGCCCATGTACGCCAGGGCGTTCGTCGGCGCGTCACCGCTGCCGTGTCCGGGCCGAGGACGCCCGTTGTTGAAAAACGCATCCGGAACCGGCTTGTATGCGCCGCCCTCGGCACCAATGTGCAACGTCACCGCAATCCCGGCCTCCACGATGCGCGCCCAAACGCGGTCGTATTCGGGGTGCGTGAACGACAGCCCATTAGCCGGCGGTATGGTATCGATCAGAATGACCCGGAAACCCTGGGCGATCACGTCATCGAGCATCGACAGCGCGCGCGCAGGACCCAGGCCGAGGCGCACATACGCCGCCCCCATCATGCGGCGATCAGCCGCACAGAAGCTGGCCAGCCCGCGATTCAGCGCCTCGATACCACCCACCAGTACCTCAGCATCTTTCGCTGCTATGACCTGGTTGAATGCTTCAGTGGGAAATACCAGGTGGGCGTCGAACCCGAGTAGATCGTTGGCCCGCGCGCGCTCGGCGCCATCCCAGGCCCCGAGTCCATGCCAGCCCTTGTAGGTCATGGTCATGAACTCTGCCTCCACTCGGGCACGTTCCGCTGGATCGCTGCGTCGTGCCGCCAGGCGACGGGCAGCGTCATCAACGATGTGCTGAACCGCCAAGTCGCCGCGGGCGAACGGCGCGAGCCGAGGTCGAATCTCAGGGTCAGCGAACGACGCAATCCAGTCGACAGGCTCCATCATGTGGGTATCCGCATCGAGAATGCGGGGACGATGGGCGTAAACGCTCGATTTGGCGGCGGCGCTGTCGATGCTGGGCGAGGTCATGTCTGCTCCGTGCCGGTACAGCCCGCCGGCTGGGCGTGTTGCTGGGGAACCGGTTTCAAGACTGCCACGAAAGCCGTATAACGAACAATCGAACCCAACCGCGGCAGGAACAGATATGCACACGCGCCCCGTGGCCCTGGTCACCGGTGTCGGCCCCGGCACCGGCAGCGCCATCACCCGCCGGCTCACCGCAGGCGGTTATGCGGTCGCCATGCTCGCCCGCAGCGCCGAACGTCTGGATGCGCTGGCCCGCGAGCTGCAACACGCCCATGCGTTTCCGTGCGATGTCACCGACGTCAGCGCGATCGAAGGGACGCTCGCCGCCGTGCGCGAACGATTGGGGTCACCCGAGGTGTTCGTGCACAACGCCGTCGGTGGCGCCATCGGCAACTTCATGCAGATCGATCCAGCGGTGCTAAACCGCAATTTCCAGGTCAACACCATGGCTTTGCTGCATCTCGCGCAGCGTCTGGCGCCCGACATGATCAGCCGCGGCCGTGGCGCCATCATCGTCACCGGCAACACCTCCTCGCTGCGGGGTCGCGCCAATTTCGCCGGGCTGGCGCCCACCAAGGCCGCGCAGCGGATTCTGGCCGAGTCGATCGCCCGCGAGCTCGGCCCGAAGGGCGTTCATGTTGCCCACGTGCTGATCGACGCCGTGATCGATCTGGAGTGGACGCGTAAACGCTGGGCTGATGCGCCCGACGACTTTTTCATTCAGCCTGCGGCCATCGCGGACGAAGTCTGGCACCTGCTGCAGCAGGACCGCAGCGCCTGGTCGTTCAACGTCGAACTGCGACCATTCAAGGAGACGTGGTAATCGTTCCACTAATCTCTGCGGGCAGCACGATGCCGCCGTCAGCGGGCGGGCGCAGATAAGCAAACGGACGCTCAGGAGCCACCAGCCCGCCCAGCCACCAGGTCCACCCGGCGGCCAGCGCCGCAGCCAGCGTCGCTTCGTAGTCCTGCGGGCGATAGCCGAAATGCTGCAGCCCGCCCGACGGGTGTTGTGCCAGATACTCTTGGTACATCGACGGCGCGCGATCACGCGGAGCGATCAGCTCGATCTGCACCGTTCCGCTCCAGGCGATCGCGACATCGATCGGAATAGTCACGAGCTGCTCGCGGTAGCGCCACTCCAGCACCGGATAATCGCGCATGATCTGCCAATCAGTCACGCCCGCTCGACGCCAGGCGGCCAATGCCGGGTCAATCGCGGGCACCACATGGCCCAGTTGAAACAACTCACCGAATAGTGCGCTCATCGTAGCCACCTCCCCGGATCGGCTTGACACCCCGCCACCACGGTACGACAGTCACGCGTGCTTGGCCATGGTGCCCCACAGCGCACCCAACCAGGGCAGCCACTTTTTGAGGGGAGCGGATATGAGCGTGCTGGATCTATTTCGTCTCGACGGCCGGGTCGCCGTGGTCACCGGCGCGGGCAAGGGTATCGGTCGCGGCATCTGCCGCGCGCTGGCCGAAGCCGGCGCCGATGTGGTGGTGAGCTCCCGCACTCAGTCCGATCTGGACTCGCTGGTCGATGAATTGCAGGCGCTGGGGCGACGCGCGCGGGCCGTTTGCGCAGATGTCATGAGCCGCGAATCACTGCGCACGCTGGCCGACATTGCGGTGGCCGAGTTCGGCCGCATCGACATCTGGGTGAACAACGCAGGGGGGCTGCCCGATGGCACGCCGCGCTATTTGACCCGCACCAGCGAAGATGAATTCGATGCGCAGATCGATCTAAATCTGAAGGCCGTGTGGGCCGGGTGCGTGGAGGCCGCGCAGCGCATGGGCGAGCGCGGCGGGACGATCATTAACATTTCCTCGCGCGCCGCCAAGGACATGGGCCCCAATGTGAAGAACGGCCCGTACGGCGCCTCGAAGGCAGCGGTCAACAGTCTGACCGCCACATTTTCCAGGGAACTGGCGCCAAGCATCCGGGTAAACGCGATCGCGCCCGGCCCGATTCCAACCGAGAACTTTGTCGACAGCATGAAAATGCACACCCCAGAACGGGAAGCGGAGCTGAGACGCATGATGGCGCTGCCGCTGCAGCGTTGGGGAACGCCCGAGGACATCGGCGCAGCGGTGGTCTACTTCGCCGCGCCGGCCTCGTCCTGGGTCACCGGCCAGGTGCTCTACGTCACTGGCGGCAGCTGAATCCTGCCGCACAGCTGCTGTGGCTTACGCCGCGGGGAGCAGCTGGCCGATGCGGCGACCCGGGTCTTCCGCGATCCGTGCGTGGACGGCGCGATACGCGTCGAAGTTCGCCGCGAGTTCCTTGCTGCGCTTCAGCACAGCCTGCTTCGACGACACCTGCTTCCGCAAGTCCAGCAGCCGTGTCTCCATCTCATCGGCGGAGCCGCCGATCGGGCTATACACAAACCACCCGGCC
>CAZVMA010000110.1:0-7847 GCA_964628545.1 uncultured Pseudomonadales bacterium
CGTTTGACTGGAATGCGCCCGCAACCGTGCAGGCCAGCATTCCCGCCGCGAACGGCCAGTTCACCGCCCGCTCGCTCGCGCGCATCTACGCCATGCTGGCGGCGGGCGGCGAGCTCGACGGGATTCGGGTGCTGTCCCAGCAGCGGGTGCGCGAGCTGGGCGTCGTCGTCAGCCGGTCCCGTGATCGAGTGCTGCAGCTGCCGATGCACTGGCGTCTGGGCTACCACCGGGCTTTTTCCTTTGGTCGCCAATCGCCATCGGCATTCGGCCATTACGGTTATGGCGGCAGCGGCGCGTTCTGCGATCCGACACGTGAGCTGGCGGTGGCGCTGACGCTGAACAGCGGTGCCGGCACGCCGATGGGGAACACCAATCTGCCGCGCATTGCGCGGGCGGCGTTTGCCTGCGTCGACCGTCTCGCGCCCGCCGCATGAGCGGCACCGCAGAGGGGCTCGCCGACCTGATGCGGCAGGCATCGGCCGCAGGCCGCATCGCGGTGATCACCGGCGCCGGCTGCAGCACCAACTCGGGCATCGGCGACTATCGCGCGCCAGACGGCTCTTGGAAGCGGGCGGCGCCGGTACAGATGCAGGATTTTCTGCGCGACCCGGCCACGCGTCGACGCTATTGGGCCCGCAGTACGCTCGGTTGGCCGCGCATCGCACAAGCCGTTCCCAACGGCGCGCATCGGGCCTTGGCCCGATTGGAGCGAGCGGACGTGCTTGCTGGGCTTATTACCCAGAATGTGGATGGCCTGCACCAGGCAGCAGGTCACCGGGACGTGATCGATCTGCACGGCAGCATTGGTGGCGTCACCTGCCTGGATTGCGGCGCGCGCATGACGCGGGCGGCGCTGCAGCCGGTGCTCGAGGCGCAAAACCCATGGCTGGCGCACGTGGCGGCAACGGCCGCGCCCGACGGGGATGCGGATATCGCAGATCACCTGGGGCTGGATGCCTTTCTTGTGCCGGTCTGCAGTCTCTGCGGCGGGGTGCTGAAACCCGACGTGGTGTTCTACGGCGATAGTGTGCCCCGGGCGCGCGTGGACGATGCCTACCAGAGGGTGGAGTCAGCAGCCCTGCTGCTGGTTGCAGGTTCGTCGCTGATGGTGTTCTCGAGCTTTCGTTTTTGCCGACACGCGCATGCGCGCGGCATTCCGATCGCCATCGTCAACCGTGGCGTCACACGCGCGGACGCACTGGCGGGGCTCAAGCTGGACGCGGATTGTACCGTTGCGCTCGCGCGCGTCGCCGACGCGTTGTGCGGGCCAGCCTCGGCGGCTTCCGAGCGCAACGACAGCCGGGCCCAGCGATTGCCGGGCCCAGACACGAGCAGAGCTCTAGCCCAGCACCAGGTCGGCGATGGTCTGCAGCTCAACGGCGCTTCGCGCGGACACCAGCAGTGAGGTGACCGGCGTTTCGCGCCAGGCCTGCAGGCGCTCGCGGATGCGTGCGGCCGGGCCGACCAGCGCGATCTCGTCGGCCAGACGGTCGGGGACGGCGCGCGCCGCCTCGTCCTTACGGCCCGCCAGGTACAGTTCCTGAATCCGATTGGCCTCGCCCTCGAAGCCCATGCGGCTGACCAGCTCTTTGTGAAAGTTGCGGTCCTTCGCGCCCATGCCGCCGACGTACAGCGCCAGCATGTGCTTGATCGGAATCAGGCCTTCCTCGACGTTGTCGGTGATGCGTACAACCACGCCCTGGGCGATCTCGAAGTTCGGCTTGGCGTTCGACAGCGACGGCGCATAGACCTCCTGGCGGAACGGTGAGTAGTACAGCGGCAGCCAGCCATCGGCCAGCTCGGCCGCCAGCGCCACGTTCTTTGGGCCTTCCGCGCCGAGGAAGATGGGCAGATCCTTGCGCAGTGGATGCACGATCGGCTTCAGCGGTTTGCCGAGACCCCACGCGCCCTCGCCGGTGTACGGCAATGGGTAGTGCGGTCCCTTGTTTGCGACCGGCACTTCGCGTTCGAGCACTTGTCGGATGATCGAGATGTACTCGCGCGTACGCGCCAGCGGCTTCGAGAACGGCTGTCCATACCAGCCCTCGACGACCTGCGGCCCGGATACGCCGAGGCCGAGCATCATGCGACCCTGCGACAGATGATCAAGCGTCAGCGCGGCCATCGCGGTGGCGGTTGGGGTACGCGCCGACATCTGGCACACGGCGGTGCCAAGCCGGATACGGCTGGTCTGGCTGCCGATCCACGCGAGCGGGGTCAAGGCATCGGAGCCGTAGGCTTCGGCGGTCCATACCGAGTCAAAACCGAGTCGCTCTGCTTCCTGCACCAGGCCCACCACATTCGGTGGCGGATGCGAACTCCAGTAGCCCAACTGCAGCCCGAGCTTGAGATCGGCAGCCATGTCTGCGCTCCATCAGGGTATGAGGCGCCGAGTATAGGTGAAGCGGTGTCTGAATTGAGGGGGCACTGGCCCTGCGCTATAGTGCGGCGGCAAATGACCGGCTATTCCACCACCGATATCGCCGATCTGGTCGGGCTGAAGCCTCGGCAGATCCGCCGCTGCGTGCACAAGGCGCTGGTGCGACCGGTGCGGGCTCAGGGTGGCGCATTTCAGTTCCAGTTCCGCGATCTCGTGCTGTTTCGCACACTGAAAGACCTGCTGGACGCGCGCGTATCCGCGCACCGTGCGTCTGATTGTTTGATGCGGGTGCGCGCGCAGCTGCCGGCAGCTAAAGCCCTGACCGGCGTGCGCGTCTATGCGCAAGGGCGCGCGGTGATGGTGCGCGACGAGCGCCGCGTCTGGGAAGTGGAGTCTGGGCAGGTATGCCTTGATCTCGAAACTGAGCCCACTCCGTGCCAGATCGCCGAGCTCGATCCAGATACCGTCATTGTGCTGCGCGAGCTTGACGCCCGCGACGCGGATGCCTGGTACAACCTGGGGCTCGATCTCGAGGATGTCGACGCAGCCCGGGCGCGCGAAGCCTACCTGCGGGCAGTCGATCTGGAGCCCGGGAACGTCGATGCGCACGTCAACCTCGGGCGCCTGGCGCAGCTGTCGGGCGATCTGTTCGCGGCGATCGACAGCTACCGACGGGCGCTGGCGTTCAGCCCGTCACATCAGCTTGCGCTGTACAACCTTGGCACCGTCTACGACGAGCTCGACGAAGTGGAACAGGCGTTTCGCCTTTACCGACAGGCCGAGCAGGTGCCCGACGCCCACTACAACCTGGCACGTATTTTTGAGCTGTTGGGAGATCAGGTGTCGGCGCGTCGCCACCTGCGCAACTACGAACGGTTGCTGAAGCGCTAGAGCCGCGGTCAGGACTTCCGTCGGCGCACGTACAGCACCAGCTCGTGATCGATCAGCTCGTACCCGTGTTCCTCGGCGATTTCGTGCTGCAGGCGCTCGATGCGCTCGTTGATGAATTCGACCACGTGCCCGGTATCGACATCGACCATGTGGTCGTGATGCTCGTCCGGCATCAGTTCGTAGACCGCGTGGCCGTCGTCAAAGTTGTGGCGCGACACGATGCCAGCCGCCTCGAACTGCGTCAGCACCCGGTAGACCGTAGCCAACCCGACCGAGTCGTCGGTTTCCATCAGGCGCCGATACACGTCTTCCGCGCTCAGGTGGTGCGGCGTCGCGTGCTCAAGAATTTCCAGCACTTTGACCCGCGGCAGGGTGACCTTGAGGCCTGCTCGTCTGATGTCGGCTACCGGCACCGGGCTGCTCCTCGCGTTAGCGTCGTAGACGCGGCTGTTCTACGCGCCGCAAAAGTATCGCACAGGCGCCGGCCGCATGCAGGACATGGCGGGCGGATTGGCTAGAATCAGCCTTCGGCCGGACAATCTGGTCGGCAACGGGCGCGAAGCGGAGGGGCGAGCATGACTGAACGCAGCGGTGATCTCAGGGGCAAAGTGGCGGTTGTCACCGGCGGCAGCCGGGGCGTCGGCAAGGGCATCGCCGAAGGGCTGGCGGAGGCGGGCGCGACCGTATATGTGTCCGGGCGCAGCGAGAGCTTTGCCAATCCGCCGGCGCCACGCACCATACAGGCCACGGCGCGGCGCGTGAATGAACTGGGCGGGCACGGCGTGGCGGTGCGCGTAGACCACGCCGTTGATGCTGAGGTGAAAGCGCTGTTCGAGCAGGTGAGCCGCGAACAGGGTCGGCTCGATATCCTGGTCAACAACGCCTACAAGATTCCCAACCCGCCCGCGTGGGGCGGCGGCTTCTGGCAGCACCCGATCTCGGTGTGGGACGACCAGTGCGGCATCGGCCTGCGCGGCTACTACGTGTCGGCCGTCTATGCCGCACCGCTGATGGTCGAGCGGGGCTCGGGCCTGATCGTCAATATCTCGTCGGCTGCCGGCAAGGACTACATCTTCAGTGCGTCCTACGGGGTGTGCAAAGCGGGTGTCGACCGCATGGCCCGGGACATGGCCATCGAGCTCGGACCCTACAGCGTGACCGCCCTGTCGCTCTGGCCCGGCGCGGTGAAGACGGAATTCATACTCGACGCGGTTGAAAGCGGCGCCGCGAACTTCGATCTGGCGACCGCCGAGTCGCCGCGGTTCACGGGCCGCTGCATCGCTGCGTTGGCCATGGATCCGAACGTGCTGAAGAAGTCGGGCGGCATTTACCAGGTGGCAGAGCTGGCGGCCGAGTACGGCTTTACCGATCCTGATCGCGAGGGCTCAACATGATCGAGCATCACGTCGATATCGCGACGGCGGATGGCGCGATGAATACCTTCATCGTGCACCCCGACGAGGGCGGTCCGCATCCGGTGGTGCTGTTCCTGATGGACGCGCCAGGCAAACGCGAAGAGCTGCACGACATGGCCCGGCGGCTGGCCACAGTTGGCTACTACGTCATGCTGCCGAACCTGTACTACCGGCGTGTGCGCGACTTTGTGATGACTGCGGACGCGCGCGCCGAGATGATGGGCCACATGAACGCGCTGACCAACGCGATGGTATGCCAGGATGCCGGTGCGCTGCTCGACCATGCCGCTCGCACCGGCGCCGCGAGCGATGGCCCGGCGGGCGCCGTCGGCTACTGCATGAGCGGGCCGTTTGCGTTCGCGCTCGCCGCGGCGCGGCCAGATCGCATCGCCGCTGCTGCGTCCTTTCACGGCGTGCGGCTGTGCACGGAAGCGGTGGATTCACCGCATCGCGATGCCGCGCGCATTCGCGGTGAGCTGTACTTCGGCTGCGCGGAGACCGATGAATGGGCGCCGCCGGCGATGATCGATGCGCTGGGTGAGGCGCTGACCGCTGCCGGCACCCGTCACCGCATCGAGTGGTATCCGGGCACCCATCATGGGTTCGTGTTTCCGCAGCGCCCGGCGGTGTATGACAAGGCTGCCGCCGAACGCCACTGGGAACGGCTGCTGGCGCTCTTTGCGCGCAACCTGACGCGCTGACGGCGTCCTGGGCCAGCAGGCGCGGCGGGATCAGGCCGTCAGCGACTCGATGGTTGCCGTGTCCATGCCGGCGAGGCTTGCGGCGCGCAGGATGCCGCTCCACGTGTTGTCATCGATGGGAATGCCGTCCCGGCTGCGTGCGGCCAGGGACTCCAGTTCGGGCTCGCCCGGCACCCGCACCCGGTCGAAGCCGACCGCAGGCGTGGTGCTGTGCAGAAATGCGGTCATCGCCTCCACCTCGCGCTGAAAGCCCTCCAGCCCGCCGAACGCGGCGGGGTCCAGCACAAACATCAGCATGTGGTTCACGATGGTGCCGGCGCGCGGTTGGCCCGGCTGCGCCGTCCACTCGCCGGCCAGGCCGCCGCCCAAAAGCTCACACATCACCGCGAGGCCGTAGCCCTTGTGGCCGCCGAACGGGCCGAGCGCGCCGAACGGTTCCCGGTACATCACCGCAGCGTCGGTGGTCGGGCGACCCTCGTGATCTACCAGCACCCCCTCAGGCACCGGTTCGCCCTTCATGTGCGCTACGCGCACCTTGCCGAGAGCGATCGCGCTGGTGGCCATGTCCAGCACCATGGGCGGATGACCAACGCGCGGCACCACACAGCAGAACGGGTTGGTGGTCATGCGCCGCTCGCGTCCGCCATAGGGCGAGACCTGGGGTGCATGCCCGACGACGTTCACGAAGTGGACCGAAACGAAGCCGGCTTCCCCACACTGCTCGCCGTAGGTGCCGATGCGACCCAGATGGTGGCAGTTGCGCACCCCGACCGCGACCACGCCGGTGCTGCGGACGCGCTCGAGCGCCAGATCGGTGGCCTCCCGGCCGATCACCTGCCCGAAGCCCATCTGGCCGTCAATCAGCAGCACGGCGCCGTTGTCGCGCGCCACCTGGGCGTGGGCGTTCACGTTGAGGTGCCCAGCGCGGATGTTGGCCACGTACGCGGGAATCATGCCGACGCCGTGCGAGTCATGGCCTTTCAGATTGGCCGCGACCAGATGATCGGCGACCTCCCGCGCCACCGCGGTGGCGGCCCCCGCCTGCTCGAAGATGGTGGTGACGAACGTGCTGAGCGCATCGTGGCCGATGACGTGGGTCATTCGGATCTCCTCCCTCGCTGGTGGCCTGCTGGCGTGTTGGTCGGGTTCTGGTAGTTGGCCCGGTTCTGCTAGTAGACGCGGCGCCGTTGTCACATGACGGTTCAGTCGGTATGCAGCCCCCGGCTGTCCAGGAACTCGCGGTTGAACAACCGCGACTGATATTTGGCGCCGCTGTCGCACAGAATGGTGACGATCGTGTGGCCCGGTCCGAGTCGTCGCGCGGTTGCCACCGCAGCGCACAGATTGATGCCGGTGCTGGACCCGAAGAACCAGCCCTCCTCGCGCATCATGCGATAGACCATGGTGACCATCTCCTGATCGGTCACCTGCACCGCGTCGTCGATGTTCGTGTCTGCGAGATTGGCGGTGATGCGCGAATTGCCGATGCCCTCAGTGATCGACGGCCCCGGACTCATTGTCGCCGTGCCCGTCTTCACCCAGGTGTAGAGCGCGCTGCCCATGGGGTCGGCGAGCACGATCTGCACGTCGGCGCGTTGCGCCTTGAGATAGCGCGCGACGCCCGCGAGCGTGCCGCCGGTGCCGACGGATGCCACAAAGGCGTCGACTTGCCCGCTCGTCTGCGCCCAGATTTCCGGCCCCGTGGATTCCAAGTGCGCCTGGCGGTTGGCCAGATTGTCGAACTGGTTCGCCCAGACGGCGTTCGGCAGGGTGGCGGCAAAGCGACCGGCCCGATGCTGATAGTTGTCGGGATTCGCGTAGGGCACGGCGGGAAACAGCCGAACCTCGGCGCCCAGGGTGCGCAGCAGCTCGACCTTCTCGCGCGACTGCGTGTCGGGCATGAAGATGATGCAGCCGTAGCCGCGAGCGTTGCACACGTGGGCAAGCCCGATGCCGGTGTTGCCCGCGGTTCCCTCCACCACGATGCCGCCAGGGCCGAGCACGCCGCGCGCCTCGGCGTCCCGCACCATCCACAGTGCCGCGCGGTCCTTCACCGAACCGCCCGGATTCATGAACTCGGCTTTGCCCAGTATCTCGCAGCCGGTTTCGGCCGACAGACCTTCGATGCGGATCAGCGGCGTATTGCCAACTGAACCCGCGAAGCCCGACCTGATCTCCATGCGCTGAAACCGCTCGCCTCGTCCGATGAACCGGGATCATACCGTCCGGCCTTTGCGGTCACCAAGCGGCTGTCCGCGGCAAGCCGGTGCGGGAGATGGTCTCAGGAGATGTCATCTGCAATGATCCAGCGCACTGACATGGCGGCACTGGGTGAAGGCGCGATGGATCAATTGCTGGATGCATCGGCAGAGGCTCGGATTCGGGCCGCCGGGCTCGACCCAGCGCGGGTCGCGGGCCTGCTGGCCCGCGCTCGGCGCGAGGTCGCCGACGGTTTGTTGC
>CAZVMA010000111.1:0-3511 GCA_964628545.1 uncultured Pseudomonadales bacterium
TGCAGCGGATGCAGGCATCGGCGTCGATGGTGACAGGTATGCCGACGGGCAGCGTCCACTGGGGCTGATCATGGCCGATCATGGCGCCGCGCCACGCCGGCACCCCGAGCGGCGCAATGTGATCGGCAAAGATCTCCTCCGGCGTCAGCGACGCGAAACCGGCGCCGGGCTCGCACTCGGAACAGCTGCCGAATATGAAGCCAGAGATGCGTTCCAGAATGCCGGCCAGCTTCAGGGCGGTCAGCATGCGGTCGACGCGATACCAGTTCTCACCCACGTCCTCGAGGAACAGGATGGCGCCGTCGAAATCGGGCATCCAGGGCGAGCCGAGCAGCGCGGTCAGCACGGTCAGGTTGCCGCCGAGCAGGCGTCCTGTGGCGCGACCCGGATGAATGGTCACGCGGCGGAACTCGGTCTCCGTCAGCACGTTGGTATCGCGCGTGCCCCGCGGGTTGGTCAGCCGCAGCGCCTCGCCCTCGAACAGCACCCGGCGCGCGATGTCGAGCGAGTAGGCGTCCCAGCGGCCGCCCGCGTTCGGACCGTGAAAGGTGACCAGCCCGGTCGCCGCATGAATGCCGTTCAGCAGCGCGGTGATGTCGCTGTAGCCGAGCAGCACCTTCGGATTGGCGCGGATGGCGTCGTAATCCAGCAGCGGCAGCAGGCGTGCGCTGCCCCAGCCGCCGCGCACCGGCATGATGGCGCGCACTTCGGGGTCGGCGAAACACGCGTTGATGTCGGCCGCGCGGTCGGCGTCGCGGCCGCCGAGTGAGCCGTGTCGATCGCGCGCATGCGCGCCGACGCGCACCTTCAGCCCGAGCGCTTCCAGCGATTCCCGCGCGACGTCGATGTCGTCCTGCTGAAAAGCTGCGGTGGCGGGGGCAACCAGCCCAACCAGATCACCAGACCGCAGTCGCGCCGGGCGCATGACTGCTTTGGGTTCGGACGGGGTCGGTGCAGAAGACAGCGGTTGCGCTGACGCTCGTGCGGACGGAGCCTCGGCATTGGCGACCCTGGCGCTGTCGTTCGCTGCGGCCGAGCCAGGCTGCGGCAGCAGACCAACCGCGCCCAGCGTCAGTCCGGTAGACAGCGAGCGGGAAAGAAACTGTCGGCGTTTCACGATGTGCTGCTGGCGCTCCCGACCGAGTTGTCGCATTGCCGGCACAGCATAGCGCATGCCGGTTGCGCCGTGCGGAAGCCGTCGGCACACTCGTCGCAGCCACATCGAGGGGAAGCGCATGAAGGCAGCCGTATTTCGCGAGATCAACCAGCCCATGGCCATCGAGGAGGTCCAGGTATCGAAGCCCGGTCCCCGTGAGGTGCTGATCCGCACCGCGGCCGCCGGGGTGTGCCACAGCGACCTGCACTTCTACAACGGTACCTATCCCGGCGTGCGGCCGATGGTGCTGGGCCACGAGAGCGCGGGCATCGTCGAGCAGGTCGGCAGCGACGTGCATTATGTGAAGCCCGGCGATCATGTCATCACCTGCCTGTCCGTGTTCTGCGGGCACTGCGAGCACTGCCTGACCGGGCACATGTCGCTGTGCGTCGAGCCTGAGACCAAGCGCACGGCTGAGCAGGCCCCGCGCCTCAGCCACGGCGGCGCGCCGCTGCAGCAGTTCGCGAACCTGGGATCGTTCGCCGAGTACATGCTGGTGCACGAACACGCGCTCGTGAAAATTCGGCCTGACATGCCGCTCGACCGGGCCGCGCTGATCGGCTGCGGCGTCATGACGGGTGTGGGCGCGGTCATTCACACCGCCAAGGTGGCCCCGGGCTCGACCGTGGCGGTGATCGGCTGTGGTGGTGTTGGATTGTCATGCATCAACGGCGCCGCCATTGCCGGCGCCAGCCGCATCATCGCGGTCGACATGGTGCCGTCCAAGCTTGATCTGGCGCGCAAGTTTGGCGCCACCGACGTGGTCAACGCGAAGGCGGTGAACGCGATCGAGGCGGTGAAGGAACTCACGGGTGGCGGTGTGCACTACGCGTTCGAGGCGATCGGTCTCAAAGTCACTGCGGAGCAGGCTTTCGGCATGCTGCGCAACGGCGGCGTGGCAACGGTCATCGGCATGATCCCGCCGGGACAGATGGTGTCTCTGCACGGCGCCGACTTCCTTTTTGAGAAGCGCATCCAGGGCTCCTTCATGGGGTCGAACCGGTTCCGGGTGGATATGCCGCGTTTCGTCGAGCTGTACCTGCAGGGACGTCTGCATCTGGACGACATGGTTTCGAGCCGCATTCGACTGGCCGACATCAACGACGCCATGGCAGCGCTGAATACCGGCGAAGTCGCCCGCAACGTCATCGTCTTTGATTGAGGTGCAGCATGCGTTGGCTCAGTTTTCTGCGAAACGGATCGGCCTCGTGGGGCTATGTCACGCGTGATGGCCAGGGCGTGGTCGACGCCGGCAGCCGGGGCGCGTACCCGGATCTGAAGGCCGCGATTGCGGCGCGCGCGCTGGCCGATGTGGCCGCCGCTTGCGGCGACCGGGCGGACTTGCCGCTGGCCGGACTGCACTATCTGCCGCCGGTCACGCAGCCCGAAAAAATCCTGTGCGTTGGCCTGAACTACAAGGCGCACCAGGAAGAAACGGGTCGCGGCGGCGAGGCGTATCCCACCATCTTCGCGCGCTTCGCGAACGCCCAGGTGGGGCACGATCAGCCGATGGTGCGTCCGCACGAGTCAGCCACGCTCGACTTCGAGGGCGAGATCGCCATCGTCATCGGTCGCGCCGGTCGACGTATCGCCCGGGCCGACGCCATGTCCTATATCGCCGGCTACAGCATCTACAACGACGGCTCGGTGCGCGAATATCAGCGTCAGACCTCGCAGTTCACGCCGGGCAAGAATTTCATGGCGACCGGCGGCTTCGGGCCGTGGCTCATGACCCCGGACGAGGTGGGCGACCCGCAGCGTCTCGAACTCACCACGCGGCTGAATGGTACGGTCATGCAGCACGCGACCTCGGATCTGATGGTGTTCGACTTCGCGGCCATCATTGCCTATTGCTCGATCTTCACCGAGCTTGCGCCCGGCGATGTGCTGGTGACGGGCACGCCCGGCGGCGTCGGCGCCGCGCGCAAACCGCCGGTGTTCATGGACGCGGGCGACGTGGTCGAGATCGAGGTGAAGCCGATCGGCGTGCTGCGCAATCCGGTGGTCGCAGGCTGAACAAGCGAACCCGCGTTCGCCATGCAGTACGACACGATCGTCGTCGGTGCCGGCTCCGCCGGCGCCACTCTGGCCGCTCGGCTGGCGGCCGATGCCGGGCGGCAGGTGCTGCTGCTCGAAGCGGGCGCCGACTGGCGTTCGGCTGATGCCGATGCCGCGCTGCGTGCGCCGAACCCGTCCACGATCATCACTGACGCGGCATACGCGCACTTCCGCTACGACGATCTGACCGCCGCACGCACGGCCGCGCAGGCGCCGCGCACGTATTGGCGCGGCCGCGGCCTCGGCGGCAGCTCGACCGTGAATGGGCAGATTGCCATTCGCGCAACGCGTGCAGAC
>CAZVMA010000111.1:3521-7828 GCA_964628545.1 uncultured Pseudomonadales bacterium
GGGCTGGGGCTTCGATGACGTGCTGCCCTACTTCTGTCGGCTGGAGACGGACCTCGCCTACGGCGATCGCCCCTACCATGGCGCCGAAGGCCCGATCCCCATACATCGCGCGACGCTCTCGACGTTTGGTCCAGTAGATCGGTTGCTGGCTGAATCGGCGCTGGATGACGGTATGCCTTGGGCTGCGGACCACAACGCGCCGGACGCCTACGGGTTATCGCCGTACGCCATCAACAGCCGCAACGGCGAGCGGGTGACCACCAACGACGCCTACCTCGAGCCCCTGCGCGGTGCCAATAATCTGACCGTGCGCTGCGCGGTGCAGGTCGATCAGGTGCTGTTCGAGGGCACGCGGGCAGTGGGCGTCTCGTTTCTCTCGACCGGAGCAGGCAGCGGCTCGGGGAACGGCGCTGCCAACAGGGCAGCCAACGGCAAGCGCGACGTCGCTTACGCGCGTCGGGTCATCCTGGCCGCCGGCGCCGTACATTCGCCCGCAATCCTGATCCGTTCGGGTATCGGGCCGGCGCCCGTGCTGCAGTCGCTTGGTCGGTCAGTCTTGGCCGACCTGCCGGTCGGCGCGAGCCTGCAGGATCACGCGCTGTTCGCCCTCGCGCTGCGGCTGCGACCCGAGCAGGTGCCGCCACCGGGCTTTCGACATACCAACTGCTGCGCGCGCGTGGCGGCGGAGGACGCGCCCGGTGGTCCGGGCGATCTGATGTTCGTCGCCATGAACCGACTGGGCGACAGCCTTGGACGGCGTGCGCTCGATGATCACGCCCCGGCCATTGGCATGCTGGGCGTGTGGCTGAACCGCTGCCTGTCGCGTGGGCGTTTGGAATTCCGCTCGCTCGACCCGTTCGCGCATCCGGCCGTGCACCTCGACATGCTGCAGGAACCCCTGGATCGAGCGCGGCTGCGCAGCGGCGTGCGGCGCCTCGTGCGTTTGGCGCGGCACCGAGCGGTTGCCGAGGTCGCTGAGCACGTGTTTGTGTCGGCAACCGGCTGGGGCGGCGGCCGGGCCAATGCGCTTGGGCTGGATCAGATCGCTGATCTGGATGACGCCACGCTGGATCGCCTGATGCTGGAAACTGTCGGCGATACCCAGCACGCCACGGCGACCTGCCGCATGGGCGATCCGAATCACCCTGACACGGTCGTCGACCCGGCCTGTCGGGTGCTCGGCGTCACGGGTCTGTGGGTGATCGATGCCTCGGTGATGCCCGAGGTCCCCACCGCGAACACGCATCTCACCACGGTGATGATCGCGGAGCGAATGGCCGAGCAGCTGGCCGCAGACTGAGCGCGGGATTACTGGCCCGCGCCCCTGTTGTCTTCACCCGCGCCCGAGAGCCGCGCCACCCAGCGATGGTAGTGCTGCACGGCGGGCTCATTCCGGCCGAACAGGAACTGAGTGTTGGCCCCGCTCGCGAGCCCGCCCTGGATGCCAAAGCCGATCGCGTAGTCCTCGTCCTGCACGGCCGTCAGCGTCATCGCGCTGAAGGCCTCGGTGGCTGCCCGTTCGGCGTCGGTGGTGGGCAGGCGGGCGCACAGCACGGTCTGTCGGGTGATGGTCCGATCGGGTGTTGCGCCCGGAAAAATCTGGCTGAACAGGCAGTGATCGCCGAGGATGCCGGAGATCGACACGTTCGGAAACACGGAGTGAATGCGTCGGATATGCCGCTCTGGCTCCCACGTCGACTCCGGCTGTCCGATCAGTTCGCCAAGCGTGCGGCGGCCGAAGACCATGCGCTGGTGCGGTCCGTAAGTGTCCCAGACCAGCAGATTGCCGACCGTATGCTCGCCCACCGTGCCGCGGTGCACACTGTCGTGGTGGTACACCTCGAGATAGCCATCGAGCGTCACTTTCCAGCCCGGGCCGGGTAGGTCCCGCTGCGCATGAATGTGCCATTCGTCGAGGCGCAGCCGGCCGAGCAGGGGCGCCATGTCACCCAGCCAGTCGTCGATGGCGCAGGGCAATCCGGGCGTCAACACGCCCCAGATGATGCCCACCCGTTCGGCGCAGGCCAGCGCCGTCAGGCCGAGCGCCTCAGCGTCGACGTCGCCGAAGGTTTCGCCGCGATAGCGGCCGATCAGCGCGCCCTGATCGTCGTAGGTCCACGCGTGGTAGGGACAGGCAAACACCCGCGCAGCCCCTCGGCCGGCGGGGCACAGCTGTGCGCCGCGATGCCGGCAGACGTTCAGGAATGCGCGCACAACCCCGTCGGCGCCGCGTACCACCAGCACCGGCGTTCCCAGCAGGTCGAGCGCCAGATAAGTGCCCGGGCCCGGCAGCTCGATCGCCAGACAGAGCGCGATGGGCTGATGCCGGAACACCCGATCGATTTCGTGCCGATAGCGCTCGGGATCACGGTAGGCAGCAAGGGTTTGCGGCATCACCGTCGGGGCCTGGTCGGTGGTGCGCGCCTGGAAATGGGCGAGTGCGCGTCGCACCAGCGTCAGTGAATCCTGTTCCGTGGCCGTCATCTGCTCAAGCTCCGCCCGGGTCCGCGCGCAGAGCCTGCCACGAGGGCAGGGTCTCCGGATAGTCTGCAGCCACGCGCGCGTCGCCGGCAGCAACCCGCAGCGGGCTGCCGAGCGCCGTCGGATAGTCCGTCGCGGGGACGTAGTACAGGTAAGCGATCTCGCGCCGCGCGAAGCGCCAGATGCCCTGTTCGCGCCGATAGCGGTCGGCGTAGCGGAAGGCGGCCACGCTTGGCACCCCGCCGGGCGTGGTCTCCGCGTGGCTGTAGACAACGCCAGTCGCAAGGTCCGGGTCCGCCGCGTCGAGGTGAATGATGACGTCGTGCGTCCAGTGACAGGACGGCCCGCGGGTCGCGAACGTGCGCGTGAACAGATCCCGGATGCCCGCGCGTCCGTTGGCCCGCATGCGTCCCGCAGCGGAATCCATGACCGCATCTTCGGTAAACAGGGCCGTCAACGCTTCAAGATCCTGCTCGTCGCACGCCACCGCATAGCGCGTGGCCAGTTCGGTGATGGCGTTGCGGGACTCCAGTCGATCGATGCGGGCGGCCAGTGCGGTCAGGGTGATCATGGAATGCGTTTGCTCCGTGTGCGCTTGCCCGTCCCTGCGGGACAGACGAAGATGCGGCACGACGATACCGCGCCCGCGGCGCGGATGGGAGGGTGGCAACCGTGCACGAGAACGCGACGGCCGCGTTGATTAACGTAAACATGACGGTAAATGACCGCCCGGTGCAGGGGGCTGTGGAGCCGCGCACGCTGCTGATCGATTTTCTGCGCGAAACGCTGCGGTTGACCGGCGCGCACGTGGGTTGCGACACCGTGCAGTGCGGGGCGTGCGTGGTGCATGTGAATGGCCGCGCGGTGAAAGCCTGCAACGTCCTGGTGGCGCAGGTGAACGGTGGCGCGGTGCGCACCATCGAAGGGCTGGCGACCGACGTGCTGCATCCCATGCAGCGCGCGTTCAGCGAGCACCACGCGCTGCAGTGCGGATTCTGCACCCCGGGCATGATCATGACGGCCATTGACCTGCTGCGCCGCGAGCCCGATGCGGACGAGGCCCGCGTGCGCGAACAGCTGGCCGGTAATCTGTGTCGCTGCACCGGCTACGAGAATATCGTCAACGCCGTGCTCGCCGTCGCGCGCGCGGAGTCAGATCCGGGTGTCAGCCGATGAGCGCGCCGACCTTTCAGCAGGCCCCGCCGCGTAGCCCGGTGTTCGGATCGTCTCAGCCCCGGCGCGAGGACCATCGGTTTGTCACCGGCCAGGGGCGCTACACCGATGACCTGTGCCTGCCGGGACAGACGTGGGCGGCATTCGTGCGCTCGCCGCACGCGCACGCGCGGATTCGTGCCATCGATACCGCGGAGGCGCGATCTGCCCAGGGCGTGATCGGAGTCATTACTGGTGCGGACTACGCCGCTGAGGGTCTGGGCGCGCTGCCGAGCGCGTGGGACACGCGCTCGAAGGATGGCTCACCGGCGCGCATCGGAACTCGCGTTGCGCTGTCCGCCGACGTGGTGCGCTACGTTGGAGAGCCGGTCGCCGTCGTCATCGCCGAGCGACGCGATCTGGCTCGCGACGCGGCGGAGCGCGTCTGGGTCGACTACGATCCGCTGCCGGCGGTGGGCACCATGGCGGCCGCGCGCGCGGCCGGAGCCCCCGCCCTGCATCCGGTCGCGCCGGACAACATCGCCTTTGACTGGGAGACTGGAGACGCGGAGGCAACCGATGCCGCCTTCCGTTCCGCCGCCCACCACATCGTGCTCGATCTGGTGAACAGTCGGCTGGTGCCGAACGCCATGGAGCCCCGCGTGGCCCTCGGC